>NZ_JABWRG010000016.1:0-68065 GCF_014268825.1 Pseudomonas sp. SWRI51
CCTGGGGCTGCTTCGCAGCCCTTTCGCGACACAAGGCCGCTCCTACACTGACCGCGTAGACGGCATCGATATGGGGTGGGCGAGCTCTGTGGGAGCTGGCGCCAGCCTGCGATGAGGCCGGCGCAGGTTTGTACAAAACCCTGGTTACTTGTCGAATACCTTCTTCACCCGCCCGGCAATCTCTCCCTTGTCGCCTTGCCCGGAAGCCTTGGCCTGGGGCCCGCCGCCGACGTTCAGGTCGAGCTTGCCGCCGGTGTTGATCACGCCGTTCTCGCCCGCATGGATATTGAAGTTCTTGCAGCTGATGTTGATATTGCCGTCGGCCAGCAGCTCGATCACGCTGTCGCCACACACCAGGCGGATCTTGTCGCCGGCGTCCATCACATAGCTGGCGCTGACGCTGTCGCGCTTGTTGCCGCCCACCTGCAGGGTGTCGTGCTGGCGCACTGAGCGGATGCGGTCCTGGCCAATGGTGGCAATTTCGATCATGCCGACGGTCTTGACCCGGCTGATACCCACCGCCAACGTCTGGTTCTGCTCCACCACCGTGTCCATGTTGCGCTCGGCATGCACGTACAACTGCTCGGCGCCCTTCTTGTCTTCCATGCGGATTTCGTTGAAGTTGGCCGGCGTGCCGCCCTTGCTCGAACGGCTCTTCATGCCGCTTTGCGTCGCGTTGCCGGGCAGGTCGTAGGGCACCGCCTGTTCGGCGTTGTACACCCGCCCGGTAATGATCGGCCGGTCGGGGTCGCCTTCAAGGAAGCTCACGATCACTTCCTGGCCGATACGCGGCACCTGGATCGAACCCCAGTTCTTGCCGGCGGTGGCCTGCGACACACGAATCCAGCACGAGCTGTTCTCGTTGGACTGGTCGTGCCGGTCCCAGTGGAAGTGCACCTTCACCCGCCCGTATTGGTCGGTCCAGATTTCCTCGCCAGCCGGGCCTACCACCACCGCGGTCTGCGGGCCTTTGACGAGAGGCCGCAGGGTGCTGCTGACCTGCCGGTAGCTTTGCTGCGCGTCGATGCAGCTGAGGTTGCTCTCGAACTGCGCCGCGCCGCTGCCCGCGCCGCTTTCAAGGCGCTCCTGGTGCACGTAGTAGCGCGCCGCGACGATCAGGTATTCGCGGTTCTGGTCAGGGCGGCTGAAGCCTTCGAGGCTGAACAGATGGCCACTGCCCAGGCCCCGCGCGTTACCGCGCAGTTCGACGCGCTCGTGCAGGCTTTGCAGCGATTCCAGGCGGGTGCGGGCGTAATGCTCGCCGTCCTGGGTCTGCTCGTAGGCGCCGGGGTAGTCGTACAGCGGATAGTCGCCGGCCTGGTGCGGGCGCGGCATGGCCGAGCGCACGTCGATACGCGCGCTGGGCCGCTGGAAGTCGTAGTCGTTGAGCTCAAGCGACCCCGGCTGGACTTCCTGGGCCAGGTGCCAGTCGTTGATATGGTCGCGTTCGCGGTGCTGGCCGTCGGGCGGGTAATACGGCACGGTCTCGTAGCCCGGCGCCTTCTGGTGCGCGCCGTAGGCGTCGGCCAGCACCAGCACGTGGCGCTCCTGTTCATGGCGGAAGAAGTAGTAGATGCCTTCTTCCTCCATCAGCCGGCTGACGAAATCGAAGCTGGTTTCGCGGTACTGCACGCAGTATTCGCGCTCGCGGTAGCTGTGGCTCAGGGCGTCTTCGAAGTCCGAGAAGCCCAGGTCACGGAACACCTGCTTGATGATCTGCGGCACGCTCAGGTGCTGGAAGATGCGGCAGTCGCTGGTGCGGCTGAGCAGCCACAGCCACGGCCGCAGGGTCACCCGGTAGCTGGCGAATTGGCCTTGGTCGACCGACTGGCTGCAGCGCGCGACGATACCGTGAAAGTGCCGCGAACTGCCGGCGCTTACCTGCACGCTGAGGCTCATCGGCTTGCCCAGCAACTGGTTGAGGTCGATGGACGGGTCGTCGCTGGTCAACTGCAACTCGTAGTCGAACAGGCGGCCGAGCTCTTCGCTGCCGCCCATTTCGGCGAGGATCAGTTTGTCCGGCCCCAGCGGGCTGTTGATCTGCGCAAGGCGCGTGAACTGCTTGAACAGCATCGTCGGTCTCGTCAGTCGGCAGCGCCGAAGTCATAGTGCAGGTCATTGTCGCGGCGGCTGATACTCACGCTCGCCAGTGGCTTGCCTTCGAGCAGGCGGGTCAGGAACTCGCGGCTCATGTCCGGCAGCAGGCCGTTGGTCAGGATGGTGTCGATCATGCGGCCACCGCTTTCGGTTTCGGTGCAGCGCGAGACTATCAGGTCTACCACGCCGTCATCGTAGGCAAAGCCGACCTTGTGCGTGCCCTCGACGCGCTTGCGGATACGCTCCAGCTGCAGGCGAGTGATGGCCTTGAGCATGGCGTCGCTGAGCGGGTAGTAAGGGATGGTCACCAGGCGCCCGAGCAGTGCCGGCGGGAAAATCTCCAGCAGCGGCTGGCGCAGCGAAGTGGCCACCGCCTCAGGGTCGGGCAGTGCCTGCGGGTTGTTGCAGGTGCGGGCGATCAGCTCGGTGCCGGCATTGGTGGTCAGCAGGATCAGCGTGTTGCGGAAATCGATCTGGCGGCCTTCGCCGTCTTCCATGACGCCCTTGTCGAACACCTGGAAGAAGATTTCGTGCACGTCGGGGTGGGCTTTTTCCACCTCATCCAGCAGCACCACGCTGTATGGCCGGCGGCGCACGGCCTCGGTCAGCACGCCGCCCTCGCCGTAACCGACATAGCCAGGTGGGGCGCCCTTGAGGGTCGAGACGGTGTGGGCTTCCTGGAACTCGCTCATGTTGATGGTGATCAGGTTCTGCTCACCACCGTACATGGCCTCGGCCAGGGCCAGCGCGGTCTCGGTCTTGCCCACGCCGGAGGTGCCGGCGAGCATGAACACGCCGACCGGCTTGTTCGGGTTGTCCAGGCCTGCGCGGGAGGTCTGGATGCGCTTGGCGATCATTTTCAGCGCGTGGTCCTGGCCAATGATGCGCTTGGCCAGGTGGCTGTCGAGGTTGAGCACCGTTTCGATTTCGTTGCGCGCCATGCGCCCGACCGGGATGCCGGTCCAGTCGGCGACCACCGAGGCCACCGCCTGGTAGTCCACGGTCGGCAGAATCAACGGGCTTTCGCCTTGCAGCGCGGTCAGGCGCTGTTGCAGGTCGATGAGTTTTTCGCGCAGCTCATGGCTGCCTTGCACCTCGACTTCCTGGTCGACCACACCCACCTGCTCGCGCAGTTGCGCACGGGTGGCCAGCAGTTCGTCGACCAGCGTTTTTTCCTCGGCCCAGCGGCTTTCAAGCCCCGCCAGGCGCTCACGTTCTTCAATCAGCAGGGTTTCGGCCAGGCGCTGGCGCTGTTCGGTGGCAACGCCAATGGCCGCTTCGCGGGCGATGATCGCAAGCTCCACCTCAAGCGCTTCGATGCGCCGGCGGCTGTCGTCGACCTCGGCCGGCACCGCGTGCAGGCTGATGGCCACGCGGGCGCAGGCGGTGTCGAGCAGGCTGACCGACTTGTCGGGCAACTGGCGCGCCGGAATGTACCGGTGCGACAGTTTCACCGAGGCTTCCAGGGCTTCGTCGAGGATCTGCACCTGGTGGTGTTTTTCCATGGTCGAGGCCACGCCGCGCATCATCAGCAGGGCCTTGGGCTCGCTCGGCTCGTCCACTTGCACCACCTGGAAGCGGCGGGTCAAGGCCGGGTCTTTCTCGATGTGCTTCTTGTACTCGGCCCAGGTGGTGGCGGCCACGGTGCGCAGGCTGCCGCGCGCCAGTGCCGGCTTGAGCAGGTTGGCGGCATCACCGGTACCGGCTGCGCCACCTGCACCTACCAAGGTGTGGGCTTCGTCGATGAACAGGATGATGGGTTTGGGCGAGGCCTGGACGTCTTCGATGACCTGGCGCAGGCGCTGTTCGAACTCGCCTTTCATGCTGGCACCGGCTTGCAACAGGCCGACGTCCAGGCTGCGCAGCTCGACGTCCTTGAGCGCTGGCGGCACGTCGCCGGCCACGATGCGCAGGGCAAAACCTTCCACCACGGCGGTTTTGCCGACGCCGGCCTCACCGGTAAGAATCGGGTTGTTCTGCCGGCGGCGCATGAGGATGTCGACCAGTTGGCGGATCTCTTCATCGCGGCCGACGATAGGGTCGAGCTTGCCGCTACGGGCCTGTTCGGTCAGGTCCACGGTGAAGCGCTTGAGCGCTTCCTGCTTGCCCATGGCCGCAGGGGCCACGGCGCCGCTGGCTTCGCCGGGTGCACCGGCGCTGAAGCCGTCGCTTGCGGCCAGGCCGTTTTCGGGCGAATCGCCGACGTATTCGTCGAAACGCTCGGTGAGGCTGTCGATCTTCAGCTTGGCGAACTCGCTCGACAGGCCCAGCAGCGCGTTGCGCAGGCTCGGCGTCTTGAGGATGCCCACCACCAGGTAGCCGGTGCGCACCTGGCTTTCGCCGAACAGCAGGCTGCCGTACACCCAGCCACGCTCGACCGCTTCTTCAACCTGCGAAGACAGGTCGGTGATCGAGGTCGAGCCACGCGGCAGGCGGTCCAGGGCATCGGTCAGGTCACGGGCCAGGCGCGCCGGCTCGACGTTGAACTGGCGGATGATGCGGTGCAGGTCGCTGTCTTGCAGTTGCAGCAACTGGTGCAGCCAGTGCGCCAGCTCCACATACGGGTTGCCGCGCAGTTTGCAGAAGACGGTCGCGGCCTCGATGGCCTTGTAGGCGACGCTGTTGAGCTTGCCGAACAGCGCGGCGCGGCTGATTTCACCCATGATCCTGGCTCCTTGTGTGGGGGGCGGCGACCGGCTGCTCGGCGTAGTACCGGGCAAGCTTCAGGTCGCGTGCATCGTGCGAGGGGCGGCCGACCCAGGTATCGAACCCGAGGCGCTGGCCTGCGTTGAGTTGCAACGCAGGCACGTGTGCCTGCGCAAGAATCAGATTGAGGTCCCAGTCCAGTTCCTGGCCCAGGTACTCGGACACCCACGCTGCCAGCTCGACGAACGCCTGCCCGCCGGGCAACAGCGCGTGATACTGGTCCAGGGTCAGCGGGCCAAGGCACAGGCGGAACTTGTGCTGGCGGTCCCAGACGTAGCGGCCCAGGCACAGGTCCATGCCCAGGCGGTTGGCGCGCACGCCGAGCTGGCTGCGTTCGGGCAGCTCCAGCCATTGGCCGACGTACTCTTCAAGCTTGACCGGCACGCCGAAGTATTCGCCCAGGATGCTGCACAAACCGTCCGGGTAGCGGGTCTGTGCGCCGAGGTGCCCCGACCAGTGCAGCTTGGCAGTGTCAGCCAGCGGGCCTTGGCCTTGCAGCTCCGGCTGGCCACGGCCGCTCAGCGCTGCCAGGCGCGCAGCCCAGTAGTCATCGCCTGGGCGGTCATGGCTGACGGTGGGCCGGGCTTCGGCCCAGGCGCGGTAGAACAGGCTCAGCAGGCGGTGGTGGAAGATATCCAGAAAACGCTTGCTGGTGGGGTCGGCGTGGTTGCGCTGGCGCTCGCGCATGTACTCGGTCAGGTGCAGCGGCAGCGGGCCGTTGGGGCCGCCCAGGCCGAAGAAGAACTGCTCCAGGCGCGGCGGGCCGGCTTCGCCTGCGCTGACCGAGGCCAGTGTGGCTGGGGCGAAGCTGCAATCCAGGCGCTGGCCCAGGCGCACCGGCTCATCTGCCAGGCGCAACGAATGGCCGAAGCGCGGCAGCTCCGGGTTTTCTGCCTCAAGGCGGCGCAGTGCCTGGAAGAAGTCGTACTCCCAGGGCTCGGCCTGCATGGCCTGGAGCGTATTCACAGGGTAGGCCTGCGCCCGGGCTTGGCTTTCCAGCGCATGATCTCGCCTCGTTCGCTGGTGCGCAGCACGGTTTCGGTAAAGCTGTTGATCGACACGTAGCGGGTCAGGAAACGCTCGAACACCGCCCCGAGCAGAAACACCCCGGTGCCGCGGAAGGCGTTTTCATCGAAGGTCAGGGTGATTTCCAGGCCACGGCCAAAGACGATCGGCCCCGGCATCGGCAAGCGCCGCGTGCACGGCTTGCTGCTGACCTCGCGCAGGCCGTCGATCTGCAATTGCAGGGCGCTATCGTGATGGTCGCCATACAGGCGCAGCAGTTCGCGCAGGGCGGCAGCGCCCTGGCCTTGCTCGGCCAGCGACAGGTAGTTCAGCGACAGCTGGCTGATCAGGCGCCAGGCGCGGTTGTCGTGGGCGTGGCTGGCCTTTGGCCGGCTTGGCCCGGCCAGGCAGCGCACGGCGGCCACGGGGGCACTGTCGGCCAGGCTGAAATCGCTGCGCCCGTCGCCAACGTTCATGAACAGCGGCAGGTCGCGGTTGCTGCACAGCGCGCTGATGCCCAGCTGGCGCAGGTCGTGGCGGTACGGCGCCTGTTGGCCATCGACCAGGCTGACGAAGGTCTCGCTGCCCATGTAGCTGGAGCGCGTGCCGTTGCGTCGTTGCTCGCTGGACAGCACGCGCGGCTCGCGGCGCACGATGTAGTAGGCCTGGTCGCGTCCATAGCGCGACGGGTCGCGCACGGCATAGAAGGGCAGGAACGGCTGGTCGGGGCCGGTGCCGTGGCCGGTCACCTGTTGCAGCGAGTGAATCTCGAAATCGGTGGGCCGGGTGCGGTCGGCGATCACATGGTGCTCGTTGACCCGGTCGGTCAGGTGCAGGCGGTCGACCCGGCGCGGGAACAGGTTGATCGCCGGGGTGCAGAACGGCACGAACTGCGCCGCACTCACGCTGCTTTCAAGGCTCTGGTCGAAGCGCTCGAACAGCACCAGGATTTCCAGCTCCTGGCCGTCGCAGCGTTGCACCGCCCGTTGCAGCCCGGCCACATCAATGAACAGAAAACGCTGCGGCAGGGCGAAGTATTCCTGCAACAGCCGGTAACCCTGGAACGCCTGGGGCACCACCGGCAACGCCGCTTCGGCGTCATCGAAGCCGCACGGCAGCAGGGCTTGCTCGACCGGGATGCGCTCGACCCAGTCGGCACCTGGCTGGCGCACGAACACCGCGCAGGCGCTGCCGAGCAGTTGCTCGTAGAGGCGATACGGGGTTTCGTCGGCGCCGTTGAGGTACAGCGGCAGGTGCGTCAACGGCAGGCTGGAAAACGGGATTTCCGCCCCGCTGCGCAGGGTCAGGCGCAGGCCGGCACGGGCCTTGGGTTCGCTGGTGGCCAGGCGCCCAAGCACCGCGCCGGGGTTGCCGAAATACTCGGCGCGGGCCACTTGCAGTGGCCACAAGGTGACGTCCTGGGTGCTGCGAAACTCGCACGGGGTTTGCGAGTTGCGGCCCAGGTTGGCTCGCAGCACGCTGCCGCGCGGCAGCGGGAAACCTGCCGCCAACGAGCCTTCGTCGGGGTCGGTCTGCAGCTGCACCACGGTCATCGACGGGGTCGGCGCCAGGTAGTGCGGGTAGGCGATTTCGAGCAAATTGTGGGTGAAGGTCGGGTACTCGGCGTCGAGTTTCAGCTGAACGCGCGCGGTCAGGTAGGCGAAACCTTCAAGCAGGCGCTCGACGTACGGGTCGGCGCATTCGATGCCCGACAGCGTCAGGCGCCCGGCAATCTTCGGGTATTCCTTGGCGAACTCGGCAGCGCCTTCGCGGATGTGCTGCAGTTCCTGGTTGTACAGTTCGAGCAGGCGCGGGTTCATGTGCGCCTCCTGCGGTCGGCGGGCGCTACGCGCACATGGCCCGATTCGAGGTCGACGTCGGTCTGCAGCAGCAACGGCAGCGCCGCTGGCTGCGCCCACAGGTCGCCTTCGATTTCGAAGCTCAGGGCGTTGGCGTTCATCTCGCCGGGTGCAGCCTGCGCCCGTACCTTGAGGGTGTGGGCAAGGATGCGGGGTTCGTAGGTAGCGATGGCCTGATGGATGATGCGCTCCAAGGCGGTCAGGTCGATGTTCGAGGCACTGTTGCCGGCCAACGCAGGCAGGCCGTAGTTGATCACCGAGGCACCGGCTGGGGTGTTCAGGGTGGCGGCGCTGTCGAGCAGGGAGGTGGTGTTGAGCAGCCAGGCCAGGTCACGCAGCACCGAGGCCTTGAGTTGCTGCAGGCTGAGCACGCGCTTGTCGGGGGCTTCCTGCGGGTTGCCCGGTTCATCGTCGGTGAGACGATCGAGCAGCGAGGGTTGCAGGCGGTCGCGGGTGGCGAGTTCGGCTACCACTTCAAAGACACTCTCTCAGTGAGCGTTGATACCGTGGGAGCGGGCTTGCCCCGCGATGGCGACGGCACGGACAGTACGGTCTGCCGGGCCGGCGCATCGCGGGGCAAGCCCGCTCCCACGAAGGGCTGTCAGATCTTGACGTTGGAGCGGATGTTCCAGCCGTACTTGATCGGGCCGCCTTCTTTGGAGCCGTCGGCTTTCTGCGGCTGGTAGTCAACGGTGACCTTGGCGAAGTTCAGGCTGACGTTTTCGGTCAGGCGGTCATCGCTGCCCGAGCCACCGGTGCTCAGCGAGCTGATGATGACTTCTTCGAGGTTGATGATGAAGTACTCGACTTGGCTCTCGCCGCCGGCTTTTCGCACGGTCAGCTTGACCTTGTCGATGTGCTTGCCGCTGGAGCAGTGCGCCATCAGGTTAGGGCTGGATTTGTCGACGTACTTGGTGATCGACAGGTCCTGGATGTTGACCTTGCCCGAACCGCCGCCGCTGCCCATGTGCATGTTGCCGGACTGGGACATGCCCCAGCTCCAGTTCAGCACGTCGATTTCGTCCTTGTGGCCTTTGTCATGGGACTCGCCCTTGATGTCGCCGATCTTGATGAAAATATCTACAGCCATGATGTCCTCGGAGTTTCGCGTCGATTAACAATCTGGTGTTTGGGGGCTGCTTTGCAGCCCTTTCGCGACACAAGGCCGCTCCTACATAGAGCGCCTTGGTGCCGCAAAGGGCGGCAAAACGATCAGGGGGCTATCAGGCCCCTTTGGCCGAAGGCAGCTTCGATACCAGGCGCAGCGACACGGTCAGCCCTTCGAGCTGGTAGTGCGGGCGCAGGTAGAAGCGCGAGTTGTAATAACCCGGGTTGCCTTCGACTTCCTCGACCACCACCTCGGCAGCCGCGAGCGGATGCTGGGCCTTGGTGGTCTCGGTGGAGTGCGCCGGATCGCCGTCGACGTAGTTGAGGATCCAGTCCTGCAGCCAGCGCTGCATCTCGTCCTTTTCCTTGAACGAGCCGATCTTGTCGCGAACGATGCACTTCAGGTAATGCGCAAAGCGGCAGGTGGCGAACAGGTACGGCAGGCGCGCAGCCAGGTTGGCGTTTGCGGTGGCGTCCGGGTCGTCGTATTCGGCCGGCTTTTGCAGCGACTGGGCGCCAATGAAGGCAGCAAAGTCGGTGTTCTTTTTATGCAGCAGGGGCATGAAGCCGTTTTTCGCCAGCTCCGCCTCGCGGCGGTCGGAAATGGCGATTTCGGTCGGGCACTTCATATCCACGCCACCGTCGTCGGTGGGGAAGGTGTGCGCCGGCAGGCCTTCCACTTCACCGCCCGACTCGACGCCACGGATGCGCGAGCACCAGCCGTAGTGTTTGAACGAACGGTTGATGTTCACCGCCATCGCGTAGGCGGCGTTGGCCCAGGTGTACTTGCTGCTGTCGGCGCCGTCGGTGTCTTCTTCGAAGGCGAAGGCCTCGACCGGGTCGGTCTTGGCACCGTATGGCAGGCGCGCCAGGAAGCGCGGCATGGTCAGGCCGATGTAGCGCGAGTCTTCCGATTCACGCAGCGAGCGCCAGCCGGCGTATTCCGGGGTGGTGAAGATCTTGGTCAGGTCGCGCGGGTTGGACAGCTCCTGCCACGAGCCCATGCCCATCACCGTTGGCGAGGCTGCCGAGATGAACGGGGCGTGCATCGAGGCGCAGACCTTGGACATTTCGCCCAGCAGCTCGACATCCGGTGGCGACTGGTCGAAGTAGTAGTCGCCCACCAGGCAGCCGTAAGGCTCGCCGCCGAACTGGCCGTACTCTTCCTCGTAGAGCTTCTTGAACACCGGGCTCTGGTCCCACGCGGTGCCTTTGAATTTCTTCAGGGTCTTGTGCAGGTCGTTCTTCGAGATGTTGAGCACGCGAATCTTCAGCTGCTCGTCGCTCTCGGTGTTGTTGACCAGGTAGTGCAGGCCACGCCACGCGCTTTCCAACTGCTGGAAATCGTTGTGGTGGATGATCTGGTTGACCTGCGCGGTGAGCTTCTGGTCGATGGCCGCGATGATCTGCTCGATCGAGCCGATGGCGTCGTTGGACACCAGGTTGGTCTGCGCCAGGGCCTGTTCCGCCAGGGTGCGCACCGCGCTCTCGACGGCTTCCTTGGCGCGCTCGGTCTTGGGCTTGAACTCCTGCAGCAGCAGGCTTGCGAACTCGCTTGGGTCCTGGGTGGCCGTCTGCTGGGCCTGGGTGTCGCGCAATGTGTCGGTCATGGGCTGGCTCCTCAGGCGCTCGGCTCGGAATCGGCGGGTTTCGGTGCGCTGGCCAGGGCCTGCAGCAGGGCCGGGTCCTTGATTGCCTTGAGGATGATGTCCTCGGCGCCAGTCTTGCCGTCCATGTAGGTCAGCAGGTTGGCCAGCTGGGTGCGGGCTTCGAGCAGTTGGTTCAGGGCATCGACCTTGCGCGCTACGGCCGCTGGGCTGAAGTCGTCCATGCTCTCGAAGGTGATGTCCAGGCTCAGGTTGCCTTCACCGGTCAGCTCGTTGGGCACGTTGAAGGCCACACGCGGCTTCATGGCCTTGAGGCGCGAGTCGAAGTTGTCGACATCCACCTCAAGGAACTTGCGGTCGGCAACGGCTGGCAGCGGCTCGGCAGGCTTGCCGGCGAGGTCGGAAAGCACGCCCATGACGAAGGGCAGCTGGACCTTTTTCTCGGCGCCGTAGAGTTCTACGTCGTATTCGATCTGGACCCGCGGCGCACGGTTGCGCGCGATGAATTTCTGGGAGCTGTCTTTCGCCACGTTGTTCCTCCTGCTCGCCGATGCGGCGGCTCTGTTCGTTGCGGGCGTCGTTGTTTAAGCGGGCGAGGCGTCAGTAGTCGCCTTCAGGCCCGCGCAGGTTCTCGAATTGCGACATGCCATCGGGGATCAGGTCGCGCACGATGGTCGCAAAATCGGCATTGACCAGGTTCTTGGCCCGGCGCAGCAACACCGGCAACGGGCTCGAAGGCTCGTGGCGGGCGTAGTACTGCAACAGGCGTTCAAGGCATTGCTGGACGTCTTCGCGGCTGTTGACCTCGCCCGGGCGGGCAGCAGGGCGAGGCGCTGCGGCCTGGGCCTGCGATGGCGAGTAATCGTCGTTGCTGGCCGGGGCGTCGTCCGCGGCGGCGGTAACTGGCGCTGCGCCCTCGGGGCCGTATTCGTTGAGCACCTGCTGCACCTGGCGCAGCGGCTGGCGCAGGGCCGACAGGTCGACGCCGCTGGCAGAGCCAACCTGGTCGTTGACCCGGCTTTCGATGCTGTCGAGCGCATCGCGCGCCATTTGCAGCGCCTGCTGGCACTCCAGCAACTGCTCGGGGTCGGCGTCGCGCAGGGCGGCGGCGAGTTCTTCGGGGCTCAGGTGTTCGCTGGCAAAGTGCTGTACGCCACCGGCATGCAGGGCGGCGCGCAGGGTAATCGGGCCGAAGGTGCGCGAGCGCACAAGCACCGCGTCGCGCAGCAGGCCGATGTTGGTGTCGCAGGTGAGGCCGGCCAGGGCATTGACGCGCACAGTGGGGTCATTGTCGTCGGCGGCGTCCAGCTGCGGGTGCAGGTACAGCCAGTATTCGGCGAGCAGGTCGCGGATCAGCTCAAGGCTGGCGGCCAGGCCCGGCAGGCCATGCAGGGCCAGGTTGGACTGCACCAGAAAGTGGGTGATGCGCAGGTCTTTGCTGCGCTGCAACAGGTCGGTACAGGCTTGCTCGATGGCGCGCCACTGGGGCGGCTCGGCCGGCTGCACGGCATCGCCCATTACACGCTCGGGGCGGCCCTGGGCGTCACGCTCCAGTTGCAGAAAGTCGGCGTCATATTCGAGGTCGTCGCCACAGGGGAAGTCTGCGGAAACAGCGGCGAGCAACTGCGGCGAGTTCACCTGAATTCGATCTCCATATCGGCCCGTGGCGCGGGCTGGCGTTCATGCGAGGCAACTTTTGTGAGCAAGTGCACAAACTTTTCAAAGAGCACCTGGGTGATATCACGGTGATATCATTTTGGTACTCCGAAGTTGCGCATTTATGGTTTATTTGTAAACAAGTGTCAAGGTAAGCTATGCGCCGCGAATGGCGGCTGTGAACCAGTTGGCACGGCCATTGTCCATGTGTCGGGTGCCATCAAAGTGCCTCATCTTTCGGGTTCCATCTGGCCCGGCAAATCCTGAGACAAGGCCCGCGGCCTAACGTTCCCAGGCCGGTTCGAGGTTTGTAGGCACGCTCTGTCAACCCATCCATACGGGTGGGCGCAGCGTTTCACACATATGCATGGAGGCATGATGGCGCTTTGCCTAACAATCACCAGCTACCACAAGATCACGCCCGGGCAATGCCCGGAAAAGTTGCTGGAGAACGGTGCCATCACTGTTGGCCGCTCTGCGGACAATGATTGGGTACTTCCCGACCCTGAACGCCTGGTTTCATCCCAGCATTGCGTGATCCAGTTCAAGGACGGCCGTTACTACCTGACCGATACCAGTACTAACGGTGTGGAATTGGTCAATGCCGGTATTCGTCTGCGCCGTGGCAACAGTGAGCCACTGATGAACGGCGAAGTTATCCGTATTGGTGAATATGAAATTCAGGCGCGCATCGACGCGAGCCTGGCGATTGCCGTGGACGGGCAGCCGGGCGCCAACAGCTTTGAAGCGCTGATGGCTAACCAGGTGTCGTCACCGGCCATGACCGAGGCGCCGATTTCGGGCGCGCCGGCTGCGTTTTTGCAAGGGGCGTCGAGCCACGACACCTTGCCGGACCTGTTCGATTTTCTTGGCCCTGCGAGCGTGGCCCCGGTCAGCCAGCCTGACCACGTGCCGGCCCAGCAGCACGACTTCCGCCCGCCGGCGCCGGTTGCGCCTCCGCCTGCGCCCGCACCGGCACCCGCTGCCCCAGGGGTGATCCCGGCGGACTGGAACCCGTTCGACGATGCCCCAGCGCCGGCCCCGGCCCCGGTATTCGCGGCACCCGCTCCTGCGCCATTCATTCCAGAGCCTGCGCCTGCGCCCGAGCCGCTGCGCAGCGTAGAGCCCATGCCCGCGCCTGCTCCTGCTCCCGTGCAGCCCGTAGCCGCCCCGGCGCCGGCCCCGGCAGCCAACAGCGATGCCCTGTTGCAGGCCTTCCTGCGCGGCGCCGGTATCGAGCACCTGCGCATCGACGCGGTTGATGCTGCCGCGCAGATGGAGTCCATCGGGCGCAGCTACCGGCTGATGGTCGAAGGCCTTATAGATGTACTGCGTGCGCGCAGCAGCCTAAAAGGCGAGTTCCGTATGCAGCAGACCACCATCGCCCCGGTGCAGAACAACCCGCTCAAGTTCGCTCCCAATGCCGACGAAGCGCTGTTGCTGTTGCTGCGCCACGGCAACCAGGCGTTCATGCCGCCTGACCAGGCGGTAAGCGACAGCTTCGATGACCTGCGCGCTCACCAGCTGGCGGTAATGGCCGGCGTTGAAGCGGCCATCAAGCACCTGTTGAACCGCTTCGAACCTGCCCGCCTCGAGGAGCGCCTGGCACCGGCAGCCGGCCTTGCCAAGCTGTTCGGCGGCTCGCGCCAGGCCCACTGCTGGCAGCAGTTCACCGCCCTTTACAGCCAGATATCCCAGGAAGCCGAAGACGACTTCCAGGACCTGTTCGGCCGTGAATTCAGCCGCGCCTACCAGGCCCAGAACAACCGTATGCAACGCCCCTGAGGCGCACAGGAAGACACCACACGTCATGAGGACGAGGATGAACGCAACACGACTGATCGCAGCCCTGGCCATGGCGCTGCTCAGTGCCTGCAGCAAGGATGCGCCGGTTGAGCCCGCGGCGGTTGCCGCAGCACCCGCCGTTACCCTGTATTTCAGTGCCGCCGAAGGGCTCAATCCCGGTGCAACGGGCACCCCTGCGCCGGTGCGTGTGCGCATCTTCGAGCTGAAGAACACCGCCGCCTTTGCCCGTGCCGACTATTTCTCCCTGGCCGACCGCGCCCAGGCCACCTTGGCTGCCGACCTGATCGACCAGGACGAGGTGCTGCTGCACCCCGGCGAGCAGCTACGCCTGGAGCGCCCGCTGGACCCCGCCACCCGCCATATCGGCCTGGTGGTGGGTTACCGCGAAGTCGACCAGGCGCAATGGCGCAGCGTGCTGCCAGTACCGCCGCGTGACTATCAGATCAGCCTCGATGTGCGTGCCGTGCGCAGCGCCGTGGCCACCCCACAACCTGAGCCTGCCCGCTAGGCAATCGGAGTACCCATGTCCTGGAACAATCGCGTGGTCTGGTCGGAAGGCATGTTCATCACGACCCAGCACTTCCAGCAACACGACCGCTATCTGGAAAACTTCGTCGACGCCCGCAGCCGCCCGCTCAGTGCCGCCGCCTGGGGCTTCTCGGAGCTGCTGATCGACCAGGGCCTGCTGGCCCAAGGCAAGCTGGCCATCCTCAGTGCCCGCGGCCTGCTGCCCGATGGCACCCCGTTCGATATCCCCCGCGACGACCTGCCGCCTGCGCCGCTGGACGTACCAGACGACCTGCGCGACGGCGTGATCTACTTGGGCCTGCCGCTCAAGCGTGCCGGCGCCCGCGATACCGTCGATGAAGGCGAGGCGGCCGATGGCGCGCGCTATGTCAGCCGCATCAGTGAGGTGCGCGACGACAACGCCCCGTTCGAAAACCGCGTGCCCCTGGCCCTGGGCAGCCGCGCCCTGCGCCTGCTGCGCGCCGAAGATGGCTTGAGCGACTACGCCGCCTTGGGTGTGGTGCGCATCCGCGAGAAGCGCGCCGACCGCGCGCTGGTGCTGGACGAACGCTACATCCCGCCACTGCTGGATATCACCGCCAACACCCAGCTGTCGGGTTTCCGTGGCGAGCTGCTAGGCCTGCTGCACCAGCGCGGTGAGGCCCTGGCCGGGCGCGTGGTGGCTTCGGCCAATGGCGGTGCGTCGGAAATCGCCGACTTCATGCTGCTGCAGCTGGTCAACCGTGCCCAGCCACTGGTCGAGCACCTCAACCAGTTGACCCCGCTGCACCCCGAGCGCCTGTACAGCGAACTGGTGGCCCTGGCTGGCGAGTTCGCCACCTTCACCCGCGATGGCCGCCGCCCAGACACGTACCCGGTGTACCAGCACGATGACCTGGCAGCCACCTTCACCCCGGTGATGGCGGCGCTGCGCGAGGCGCTGTCGATGCTGATCGACAGCAAGGCAGTGGCCATCCCGCTGGTCGAGAAGGCCTACGGCATTCATGTCGGCATGCTCGCCGACCGCAGCCTGCTCGACAGCGCCAGCTTTATTCTGGTGGTGCGCGCCGATGTGCCCAGCGAAACCCTGCGCGGCCGTTTTGGCCAGCAGAGCAAGATTGGCTCGGTGGAACACATTCGCGACCTGGTCAACCTGCAACTGCCGGGCATTGGCCTGCTGCCGCTGCCGGTGGCGCCACGGCAGATCCCGTTCCATGCAGGCTCGACCTATTTCGAGCTGGACCGTGGCAGCGAGCACTGGAAGCAACTGCAGCACTCGGGCGGCTTTGCGTTCTATGTGGCGGGCGAGTTCCCTGGCTTGAACCTGGCTTTCTGGGCGATCCGCGGATGATGCTCAACCCGATCAGGCGGCAGGTCGCCCAGCCCTTTGCGCTGCACCGCCGCGCAGAAAACCGGGGCGTGGGAGCGGGCTTGCCCCGCGATCCTGCCGACGTTCATACCCCCAATCCACGGACCGGAGACTAAGCCGCGATGCAATCGGATGACCGCACCCAGTTCATGCCGCGCCCCGGTGGCCGTGGCCCGCAGCCTGGCGCCCAGGCGCAGCCGGCACCGGCCGCCGCGCCGCTGAACGTACCTGCCGAGCCGCTGGCTCCAGGCCAGGCCGTCGGCCTGAACCCGCTGGAGCAAGCCGCCGGCCCGCTGCTGGCACTGCTTACGCGCCTGCGCAACACCATCGCCCACCCGGCGCCGTCCAGCTTGCGTGCGCAACTGCTGGCCTATCTGCGCCAGTTCGAAGAACGTGCCGAAGCGGGCGGCGTGCCGCGCAACGAAGTGCTGCTGGCGCGCTACGCGCTGTGCACCGCCCTCGACGAAGCGGTGCTCAGCACCCCGTGGGGCAGCGCCAGTGACTGGGGCAAGCAGAGCCTGCTGATTACCGTGCACAACGAAGCCTGGGGCGGCGAAAAGGTCTTCCAGCTGATGGAACACTGCCTGCAAAGCCCGCGCGAGCGCCTGAACCTGCTGGAGCTGCTGTACCTGTGCACCAGCCTCGGTTTCGAAGGCCGCTACCGCGTCATGAACGGCGGCCGCGCCCAGCTTGAAGCCCTGCGCGAGCGCACCGCTGCGGCTATTCGCAACGCCCGTGGCGAGAGCGAGCGTGAGCTGTCGCCGCACTGGCGCGGCGTCACGGTGGCCCGCGATCGGCTGTCGCAGTTCGTCCCGCCGTGGGTGGGGCTGGCTGTGGCCTTGGCGCTGCTGCTGCTGATTCTGTTCGGCCTGCGCATGAAGCTGGCCTCCGACGCGGAACCGGTGTTTCGCGGCATCCATGCGCTGGGCGAAATCCCGGTGCAGGCCATGGACCGCCCGGTGGTGCAGCCCAAGGCCGTGGAGCGTCCGCGCCTGGCGGGTTTCCTGGCCGAAGAGATCAAGGCCGGGCGCGTGGCGGTGGAAGATGCCGTCGACCGTTCGGTGGTGACTATCCGTGGCGACGAGCTGTTCGCCAGCGGCAGCGCCAGCATCAAGGGCGACTTCGAGCCGCTGATGCTGCGCATCGCCGAGGCGGTGGCCAAGGTCAAAGGCAACGTCAAAGTCACCGGCCACAGTGACAACCAGCGCATCGCCACGCTGCGCTTCCCATCCAACTGGGCGTTGTCGCAAGCCCGCGCCGAAGAGGTCCGCAACCTGCTTGCCGCGCGCACCGGCCAGCCGCAGCGGTTTACCGCGCAAGGGCTGAGCGACACCGAGCCGCTGGCGTCCAACGACAGCGCCCAGGGCCGGGCGAAGAATCGCCGGGTTGAAATCACCGTTCTGGCGGAGGGCGTCGAGTGAAGGCGTTTTTCAGTTTTGTCATTCGCTGGGTCATCCCGGTGCTGGGCCTGCTCGCGCTGAGCCTGATCATCTGGTTCGTCGGCCCCTTGCTCGATGCATTGGTACCGGCCACCCCGCGCGTGGTGTTGATCGTATTGCTGTTCTCGGTGTGGATTGCCTACCGCGTATGGCGCATCGTCCAGGCCCGCCAGCAGGCGGCCAAGGTGATGCAGAGCCTGGCCGCAGAGACCCCGCCAGACCCTGCCAGCGTTGCCACCGCCGAAGAACTGGCGACCCTGCGCCAGCGCATGGACGAAGCCCTGGTGCTGCTGAAAAAGGCGCGCCTGGGTGGCGATGAACGGCGCAACCTGTACGAGCTGCCGTGGTACGTGATCATCGGCCCGCCAGGCTCTGGCAAGACCACCGCGCTGGTCAACTCCGGCCTGCACTTCCCGTTGGCGGCGCAACTGGGCGAGGGCGCCATCCGTGGCGTCGGTGGCACCCGCAACTGCGACTGGTGGTTCACCGACGAAGCGGTGCTGCTGGACACCGCAGGCCGCTACACCACCCAGGACAGCCACGCGCAAGTGGACAAAGCCGCCTGGCTGGGCTTCCTTGACCTGCTCAAGAGCCAGCGCTCGCGCCGCCCCATCGACGGTGCGTTCATTGCCATCAGCCTGTCCGACCTGTTGCTGGGCAGCGACGCCGAGCGCGCCGCCCACGCGGCGGCCATTCGCACACGTATCCAGGAACTGTACAGCCAGCTGGGCGTGCGCTTCCCGATCTACCTGATGCTGACCAAGCTCGACCTGGTGCCGGGCTTCATGGAGTTCTTCGACAACCTGAGCAAGGAAGAGCGCGCCCAGGTGTGGGGCATGACCTTCGCCCTGGACGACGGCGAGCACGGCGAGAGCCCGCTGGCGCAGTTTGGCAGCGAATTCGGCCTGCTTGAGCAGCGCCTGAACCAGCGCCTGGTCGAGCGCCTGCAGCAAGAGCGCGACCCGGCGCGGCGCGACCTGGTGTATGGCTTCGTGCAGCAGTTTGCGGCCCTGCGCAGCAACCTTGCGACCTTCCTCGATGGCGTGTTCAAGCCTAACGCCTTCGAGCA
Organism: Pseudomonas sp. SWRI51; assembly: GCF_014268825.1. NCBI lineage: Bacteria > Pseudomonadati > Pseudomonadota > Gammaproteobacteria > Pseudomonadales > Pseudomonadaceae > Pseudomonas > Pseudomonas sp. SWRI51. The sequence goes on from NZ_JABWRG010000016.1 coordinate 18,228, forward strand.
ACGCGCCCTGCTGCGCGGTGTGTACTTCACCAGCGGCACCCAGGAAGGCAGCCCCATCGACCGCCTGATCGGCAGCATGGCACAGAGCATGGGCCTGGACCGCGCGCACCTGGCGCGCCAGAACGGCACCGGGCGCAGCTATTTCATCGAAAAACTGTTCAGCGCCGTGGCATTTGCCGAGCGCGGGCTGGTTGGCAGCAACCCCAAGGTCGAGCAGCGGCGCAAGTGGATCGCCCGCGGCGCGCTGGCCCTGAGTGTGGCGTTGGTGCTGGTGGTCGGCACGCTATGGACGCTGAGCTACCGCGCCAACCAGCAGTACATCGCTGAAGTCGACAGCCGCTTGAAACCTGTGGGCAAGAGCGTCCAGGAACTCAGCCCGGCGCAGCGCAACGTGGTTGAAGTGCTGCCACTGCTCAATGCCGTGCGTGACCTTGCCAACAACCCGCCCGGTTGGGCCGAGGGCCTTGGCCTGTACCAGGGCGACATGCTCGAAGGCGAGTCGGACAGCGTCTACCGCAAGCTGCTGATTGCCATTTTTGCCCCGCGTCTGGTGACCCGTATCGAGGAGCAACTGTACGCAGGTGGCCCGTCGGACTACCTCTACGAAGGCCTCAAGGCGTACCTGATGCTGGCTGACGGCGAGCACTACGACGCCGACTTCATCAAGGCCTGGATCACCCTCGACTGGGAGCGCAGCCTGCCCCGCGACCTGGCCCCGGACCTGCGCCAGGCCCTGGCCGGGCACCTTGCTGCGCTGCTCGACAAGCGCCCACCGAATGCGCGCCTGGACCAGCGCCTGATCGACGATACCCGCCGCCAGTTGCAGCAGTTGCCCGTGGCCCAGCGTGTGTACGACCGGGTCAAGCGGCAGAAGCTGCCGGTTGCAGTCAACGATTTCCGCGTCAGTGATGCCGCCGGCCGTGATGCCGCGCTGGTGTTCCGCTTCAAGAGCGGCAAGCCGCTGAGCGAGCCACTGCCTGGCCTGTTCACCGTCGAGGGCTACCGCAAGGCGTTCCTCGCCGCCAGCCTTGCGCAAAGCGCAACACTTGCCGAAGAACGTTGGGTGTTGGGCCGCGAGCCTGGCGAGGCGGGCGATGCCAAGCGCCTGGCCGACGACGTGCTGCAACTGTATTACCAGGACTACATCCGCAACTGGGATGCGCTGCTGGCCGACCTCGACTTCGTGCCGATCACCAGCGTCGGCCAGGCTGCCGACATTCTGCGGGTGCTCTCCGGGCCGACTTCGCCCATGAAAAAGATGCTGCAGGCGGTCGCCCACGAAACCAACCTGTCGCAGCCAACCGCGCTGGACAAGGTGCAGGACAAGGCCGAACAGGCCGGCGTCGATCAACTGCGCCAGCGCCTCGGCGGTTTGCTTGGCGATACCCCGCTGCCTGGCGACAACCCGGCTGCGCGCCAGGTAGACCCGGTTACCGCGCACTTTGCCGAAGTCGCCGCCCTGGTTGAAACCGGTGACGGCCAACCGGCGGCCATCGATGCCCTGTTGACCGACATGAACGCGCTGTACGTGCAGGTCAGCGCCATGGTTGGCGCCAGTGGCGATGCGCTGCTGGGCGAGGCGAAAAACCAGGCCCAGGCCGCCGCGCAGCGCGTGGCACTGGGTGCGGCACGCCAGCCCAAGGTGGTGCAAAACCTGGTCAGCTCGGTGCTCGGTTCGACCCATGGCGTGGTCATGGGCGGGGTGCGCAACCAGCTCAACGCCGCCTGGACCAGCGAAGTGGTCAATATCTACCGCCAGTCGCTGAGCGGCCGTTACCCGCTGGTAGCCGGCAGCAGCCGTGACGCCACCCTGGAAGACTTCGGCCAGTTCTTCGGCGTTGGCGGGGTGATGGACAACTACTTCCGCAAGTACCTGCAGCCTTACGTCAACACCTCCACCACGCCGTGGAGCTGGCAGCCGGGTGCTGCGCAGAAGCTTGGGATCAACAGCAACGTGCTGTACACCTTCCAGCGCGCGGCGAGCATTCGGGATGCGTACTTCCGCTCAAGCGGCATGCAGCCGGGTGTGCGTTTCGAGCTCAAGCCGGTGGCGATGGACGCCAGCATTACCCAGTTCCTGCTCGACCTCGACGGCCAGCAAGTCAGCTACGACCATGGCCCGAGCCGCCCGGTGGCCTTGCAGTGGCCCAACCCCAACAGCATTGGCGTGGTGCGCCTGTCGGTGTCGCCACCGCTGGCCAGCGGCCGCTCCGGGCTGACCCTGGAAGGGCCGTGGGCCTGGTTCCGCCTGCTCGACCAGTCGGACCTGGTGGCCGGTGGCTCGCCTGAACGCTTCAACCTGCGCCTGCGCGTAGACGGCGTCAGCGTCTCCTACGAGCTGCGCGCCAGCAGTGCCTTCAACCCGTTCCGCAGCCGAGTGGTCAGCGGTTTCAGCCTGCCGGAGCGCCTGTGAACGACGTCGGCTTCTACGGCAAGCTGGCAAGCCGCGGCGATTTCGTCAGCCGCGGCCTGCCCAATACCTTCATCCAACCCTGGGACCAGTGGCTGGCGGCGGGTATCCAGGCCAGCCAGCAAAGCTTGGGCGAGCGCTGGCTCGAGGCTTATCTGGTGAGCCCGCTATGGCGCTTTGCCTTGGCGCCGGGCGTGTGTGGGCCGGATGCGGTGGTGGGCGTGATGATGCCGAGCATCGACCGCGTCGGGCGGTATTTTCCGCTGACCGTGGCGCAGGTGCTGGGGGCTTGCGAGTCGCTGGCCAGTGCTGTGGTTGGGGCGGATGAGTGGTTCGAGGGGGTTGAGGAGGCGTTGTTGGCCACCCTTGAGCCTGATGCTGCTTTTGAGCGCTTTGAGGCTGCCTTGCAGCCGTATCGCGGGGCAAGCCCGCTCCCACGGGGTGCTTGCGGGCACCTGTTGCCGGCGACCACGCCTTCGGAGCGTGCGCAGGCGTTGGCCGAGTGCGCCTGCGCGGGCATGAGCCTGTGGTGGGGCAGGGGGTCGGAGCGTATCGCCCCAGGGTTGCTGCGCTGCGCAGGGTTACCGCGCAGTGACGACTTTGGCGGGTTTCTTTTGGGTAGCGAGGCACAGTTCGGATGACCGCATTGCAATACCAGGCGGCCAGTTACAGCCATGTCGGCATGGTCCGCAAGATCAACGAAGACGCCTGCCTGGAGCACACCTGGGAAGGCCTGTGGGCGGTGGCCGACGGGATGGGCGGGCATGCGGCTGGCGATTACGTCAGCAGCCTGGTGATGGACAGCCTGCGCAACCTGCCATTGTTCGAAACCCTCGATACCTTCGCGCAAGCGGTGTGCAACAGCCTGGAGCAGGTCAACGTCAAAGTGCGTGAAGAAACCGCACGGCGCGGCGTGGCGATGATGGGCAGCACCGTGGTGGTGCTGGTTGCCCATGGTAACCGCGGCATCGGCCTGTGGGCCGGTGACAGCCGCCTGTACCGCCTGCGTGAGGGGCGCATCGAGCGCCTGTCGCATGACCACAGTTACGTCCAGGAGCTACAGGACAGCGGCCTGCTCAACGAGGCCGAAGCCCGCGTGCACCCACGCGGCAACATCGTCACCCGCGCCATTGGCGTCGAGGACCATTTGCAACTGCAACAGGTGCACCTTGAAGTGCAGGCCGGCGACAGTTACCTGTTGTGCAGCGACGGCCTTAACAAAACGGCCGAAGACCATGAAATAGCCGACGTGCTCGGCCACGCCGACCCCTATCAGGTGGTGCGCAGCCTGGTCCATCTGGGCCTGACCCGTGGCGCCCCCGACAACATTACCGCCGTGGTCGTGAAGGCGAATTGAAGACAATGAACATGCACATCCCCGGATTCGACATCGACAGCGAGATTGGCCAAGGCGCCATGGCCAGCGTGTACCTGGCCACCCAGCGCTCGCTGGAGCGCAAGGTCGCGCTGAAGGTGATGGCGGCAAGCCTTGCCGCCGACCCGACCTTCTGCGAGCGGTTTTTGCGCGAGGGGCGCACCCTGGCGAGGCTGGCGCACCCGAACATCGCCACTATCCATGACATCGGCAACGTCGATGAGCTGTACTACATGGCCATGGAGTTCTTGCCCAACGGCACGCTCAAAGAGCGTATCGCTAGCGGGCTGACGCCGCAGCAGGGGCTGGTGTATGTGCGCCAGATCGCCCAGGCCCTGGGCTATGCCCACGCCCAGGGCCTGGTGCACCGCGACGTGAAACCGGCCAACATCCTGTTCCGCGCCGATGGCACGGCGGTGCTCTCGGACTTCGGCATCGCCAAGTCGCTGGACGACCGCACGCAGTTCACCCAGGCCGGTTTCGCCGTGGGCACGCCGAGCTACATGAGCCCCGAACAGGCCCGTGGCCTGGACATCGACGGCCGCGCCGACCTGTATGCACTGGGCGTTGTGCTGTACGAGATTCTGGTCGGCAAGCTGCCTTACAACGGCAACGACGCGCTGTCGACGGCGCTGGCGCACCTCACCGAGCCATTGCCGGAACTGCCAATCGAGCATGGCCGCTACCAGGACATCCTGCGCGGGCTGCTGGCCAAGGACCCCAACGAGCGCTTCGCCGACGCCGCGGCCTTGCTGGCCGCGCTCGACCGTCTGCCGGCGCAGGACACCGAGACCACGGTGATCCAGCCGCTGCCGCTCCCCGCAGTTGCCAGCCCCACGCTTGGCGGGCTGACCCCGGTGTCCATCGATATCCCCAAGGCGGCGCCCACGCCTGCGCCAAACCTGGCCAAGCAGCCGCCACCTGCCGCCGCCAAGCCCGCCGCAAGCAAGCCGCAGCCTTCCAAGTCGGGCTCCAGCAAGCCGGCCAAGGCCGTGCTGGCGGTAGCCATCGCTGCCGCACTGGGCCTGGGTGCGACGTTCTTCTGGCTGCTGGGCGGCGACGACGAGCCCGCCGCGCAACCCCCGGTGACGCAAGCCCAAGCCCCGCTCGAGCCTGCCGCAACCCCGCCAATGGCCGCCAGCGAAGACGGCCGCCCGCTGTTGATGCCAGGCAAGAAAACCCTGTTCCAGCGCGTGCTGAGCAAGCCCGACGCGCAACTGGTCGCCCAGCCCGGCGATGCCACGGGCGAGAAGCTGCCGGCGTTCTCGGTGCTCTACGTTTACCAGCGCAAAGAGGTCGACGGCCAGCCGTGGGTGCAGGTCGGTGCCTCCAGCGATGGTCAGCGCGATGGCTGGCTGCAAGCGGCGCAAACCAGCGACTGGAAGCAGAGCCTGGTGCTCAAGCTCACCGAACGCTCTGGGCGTTCGCCGGTGATGTTCCTGCGCCAGCCCGATGACGTGCAGCGCCTGTTGGACAACACCAGCCAGGCCCGCGACAGCCTGCTCAAGGCGCAGAACAGCCCCGACAAGGTGCCCCAGGTGCTGGCCCTGGAGCCTGCTGCCAGCGCCGTGCCGCAGAACCAGTTCTACCTGATGCCGATTTTCGACTACCGCGAAAGCTTCGACGCCGACGGCCAGCCGGTGCAGTTGCTCAACATCGCCTCCATCGACCCCGGCGCCAATGCCCGCGCAGCAGCCCCCAAAACGGTTGCGGCGGCTGACAATGGTTTCCGCACCGGCATCGTGCTGGTGGTCGATACCTCGGTGTCGATGCAGCCCTACATCGACCGCGTGCGCCAGGTGGTCAGCGAACTGCAGCAGCAACTCGCCGCCCGTGGCGAGCTGGACAGCGTCAGCTTTGGCCTGGTGGGCTTTCGCAACAGCGTCAAGCGCACCCCTGGCCTTGAATACCTGAGCAAGACTTTGGTCAGCCTGGAACAGGGCCGCGACCCGGCGCGCTTCCTCAAGGCAGCGGCGCAGGTCAAGGCCACCAACGTGTCCAGCCACTCATTCAACGAAGATGCCTTTGCCGGCGTGATGCAGGCCGTGCAAGGCATGGACTGGAGCGGCTACGGCGGGCGCCTGATCCTGCTGGTCAGCGATGCCGGCGCGTTGCGCAAGAACGACCCGTTCAGCAGCACGCAAATGAACGAGGCCGAAGTGCGCCAGGCGGCGCTGAGCAAGCAGATCAAGATCTACGCCCTGCACCTGCGCACCCCGGCCGGGGTGAAGAACCACGGCGCTGCCGAAAGCCAGTACCGCGTACTCACCGCCGACAGCAACCCGCAGATCGGCGACCTGTACGTGGGCGTGCCGGGCGGCGAAGTGGGCGTGTTTGGCGACCGCGTGCGCGAAATCGGCTCGACCTTCGCCGAGCTGGTGCACCAGGTGCGTAGCCAGCAGGCCCAGGCGGCGCCGGTGCTCACTTCGGGGGCGAACCTGGCGGCCAAGTCCCAGGCCATCGGTTATGCCATGCACATGGACTTCCTCGGCCGCAACGGCGCCAGCCAGGCCCCGCAACTGGTCAGCGCCTGGACCGCTGACCGCGACCTGACCAACCCGGCGCTGCCGACCTTGCAGGTGTGCGTGATGCTGACCAAGCTGCAGCTCAACGACCTGCAGCAGTCGCTGAAGCTGATCGTCGATGCCGCGCGCAAGACGCGCAGTTCGCCGGGCGACTTCTTCAATGAAATTGCCAGCGCCAGTGCCTACATGAGCCGCGACCCGGCGGCCTTGAGCAAGGGCGCCAACCTGGCACAGGGCGGCGTGCTGGGCGAATACCTCGAAGGCCTGCCGTACCGCAGCAAGTCGCTGAGCATGACCCAGGACTTGTGGCTGTCGCTGTCGGTGGCCGAGCAGGAGGACTTCATCGACGAGCTGGATTCGAAGATCCGCCTGTACGAGACCTTCCACAACGACATGGCCAACTGGGTGCGCTTCGGCAAGGCCGAGCCTGGCGACGCCCTGTACCGTGTGCCGCTGTCGACGCTGCCGTGATGATCAGCCTGAGCGGCGTGCACAAGACGCGCGGGCAGGGCGCCCAGCGTTACAGCCTGCGCATCGGCCAGTTGCAGTTGCAGCCCGGCGCGCGCGTGGCGCTGGTCGGGCCAAGCGGCTGTGGCAAGAGCACGCTGCTCGACCTGCTGGCGCTGGTGCTGGCACCCGATGGCGCCGAGGGCTTTGCCTTGGGCGGTGAAGACATCGCCGCACTGTGGCGCCGCCGTGCGCTGGACCGCCTGGCAGCGCTGCGCAGCCGCCATCTGGGCTATGTGCTGCAGGCCGGTGGGCTGCTCGGGTTTCTGGATGTGCGCGGCAATATTCGCCTGCCGCGCCAGTTGCTCGGGCTTGCCGATGACGGCAGCGTCGAGCGCCTGGCCGAGGCGCTGGATGTGCTCGACCAACTGGCCAAGAAACCCGCCGCGTTGTCCCTGGGCCAACGCCAGCGGGTCAGCTGTGCCCGCGCCCTGGCCCACGCCCCGGCGCTGCTGCTGGCCGACGAGCCCACCGCAGCGCTGGACCCGGTGAATGCCGAGCGCGTCATGCAGCTGTTGCTGCGAGAGGCCGAACAGCGCCAAGTCACCTGTGTGGTGGCCACCCATGACGAAACGCTTGCGCGCAATGCCGGGCTCAAGGTGCTGCGCATCGCCTGCCGGCGTGATGCCGACGGCGGCGTCACCGCCACCTTGGAGCAGGCCGCCTGATGCGCCCGCTGCTGATCGCCAGCCTGGCCTGGCAGGACTACCGCGCCGAGGCACGCCTGTCGGCCTGTGGCGTGCTGGCGCTGGTGGCGGTAATCGCCCCGTTGCTGGTGCTGTTCGGCCTGAAGTTCGGGCTGGTCGGCAGCCTTACCGAGCGGCTGCAACGTGACCCTGGCGTGCGCGAGATCATTCCCTTGGGCGGCGGGCGCTTCAACGCCGAGTTTATCCACAGCCTGGCGCAGCGTGCGGACGTCGCCTTTGCCATCCCACGCACCCGGCAGATCGCGGCCACTGCCGAGCTGCTGATGCCGCTGCAAGGGCGCGGGGTCACGGTGGAGATGTTGCCGACTGCCGGCGGCGACCCGCTGCTGGGCCGCGTTGCGCCGCCGCAGGGCTTGCAGGATGTGGTGCTGAGCTTCACCGCCGCTGAAAAACTCGGGGCCCGCGCCGGCGATCAGTTGCAAGCCAGCTTCAGCCGCCAGCAGGCCGGCCAGGTGCAATGGCGCCAGACCCGATTGCAGGTCACGGCCGTGTTGCCGCTGGCGGCGTTCGAGCGCGATGCACTGTTTGCCCCGTTAGCGCTGCTTGAAGCGGTGGAAGACTATCGCGATGGCCGTGGCGTGGCGGCGCTGGGCTGGGCCGGCGACGAGCCGGGCAACGCGGCGCAGCGGGTGTACCCGGCGTTTCGTCTGTACGCCCGTGGCCTGGACGATGTCGAGCCGCTGCGTGAGCTGTTTGCCGAGCGTAAGCTGCTGGTGTCGACCCAGGCTGCACAGATTGCCCAGGTGCAATCGCTGAGCCGTAACCTCGACCTGGTGTTCTGGATCATCGCAAGCCTTGCGGTGGCGGGCGCCGTGGCGGCGATTGGCGCAGGCGCGGTGGCGGCGGTGGAACGCAAGCAGCGTGAGCTTGCGGTGCTGCGCCTGCTGGGCTTTGGCAGCGCCGCGTTGCTGCTGTTCGTGATGCTCCAGGCCCTGTACAGCGGCGTGATCGCTGCGGCAGTGGCCGGGCTGCTGTACCTGTTGGCCGAACACGGCCTGAACCGGCTTTTCATGCAGGTGCCCGGCGAGTACGCCAGCCGCCTGTTACCCCTGCACTACCTCGTTGCGCTGGCTGCCGTGCTGCTGGCCAGCAGCGCCGCCGCTGCCCTCGGTGGCTGGCGGGTTTCGCGCATCGATGCTGCCCAAGGAATTCGTGATGTCTGACTACCGTCTCAAGGCTGCGGCCTTGATCTTCACAGCGCTGGGCCTTGCGGCCTGTTCACCGGCCGATGGCGACGACCAGGGCAAGGCCACGGGCGCGCAAGCCGCCGGGCAGCCGGTCGATGCGGCCAAGCTGGATAACCCCAAGCCGTTGCCGGGCGACGTCAGCCTGCCGCTGCCGTGCGGCGGCGAGCTGGTGCTGCGCAGCGTCTATGTGCTGGCCCAGGGCAGCCTGGATGACCGCGAGGTGCACCTGGGCTACCCGTTCAGCGAAGGCGAGGCGGGCTACAAACAGTCGTTCATTTCCGGCTACCGGCGCGACTTCATCAACGGCCAGTTCAGCCTGCAGGACCTGGCGCCGCAGTGGCAGAAAGCCGTAGCGCCGACCTTGCCGAAGATCGATAAGGGCGGGCCGCTCAAGCCAATGATGTACTTCATCGGCAAGTATGAGGTGACTGCGCGCCAGTACGCCCAAGTGATGGCCCAGGCGCAGTCGCTGGCCAGTGGCGAGGCACCGCCTGAGTGCAAGGCCGACACCACCGCTGCCGGGCGCCTGCCCAAGGTCAAGCTGTCGCGCTTCGAGGCCGAGCGTTTTGCGGCGGTGTACAGCGCCTGGCTGCTCAAGCACCACCGCGATGTGCTGCCGGTCAGCGGCCGTGGCAGCAAGGCCGAGGATGGCGGTATCGGCTTTGTGCGCCTGCCCACCGAGGTGGAATGGGAATTCGCGGCCCGTGGCGGCTCGCAGGTCAGCCGCCTGGAGCTGGAAGGGCGGCTGTTCCCGCGCAAGGTCGAAGGTGCCGACAGCGAAGGCCCGCTGGCCGACTGGGCGGTGTTCAACCAGGTGGCAGGCGGCACCGGCCAGGCTGCGCGGCTTATGCCCATCGGCACCAAGCTGCCCAACCCGCTGGGCCTGTTCGATGTGATCGGCAACGCCGCCGAGATGGTCCAGGAATCGTTCCAGCTGGTTAATGCCGGGCGTTTGCAGGGCGCTTACGGCGGCTTCGTGGTCAAGGGCGGTAACTACCTGGAAGGCGAGGGCACCTTGTTCACCGGCATGCGCCGCGAATACCCGCTGTTTGGCGCCGATGGCACCGAGCAACGTAACGAAACCACCGGGTTCCGCGTGGCCATTGGCGCGCTGTCGGCGCCGCGCTCGCGTTATGACGAGCTGTTCACCCAGTGGCAGAAAGAAGGCCGCCTGGCTGGGCTGACCGATGATATCGACGCAGCCCAGGACCCGACCAAGCGCCTGGACAGCATCATTGCCGCCACGACCGACCCGCGCCAGCAGGCCGAGCTGGGTGTGGTCAACGAAGAGCTCAAGCGCAATGTGTCGCTGATCGCCCGCCAGCGTGAAGAGGCCGCTGGCAACTTGATCCAGTCCGCCGCACTGATGGGCGAGACCATCAACAACTACAACATTCGCCTGACCAACCTGCGCGCCACCCAGGCCAAGGCCGAGGCCGCTGGCGACCAGGCCAGCGCGCGCATGTATGGTGCTGCAATTGCCAACGGCCGTGCGGCACTAGACGGCGCCGTGGCGATCTACATCGACAACCTTGCCAGCGGCACGCGCTACACCGATGCGGTGATTCAGGCGCAGTTCCAGCGGGTCAAGGAAGAGCTGAACCGCAAGCCGGTGTTGGGCAACAGCCTGGTCACCCGCGCGACCCTGTTCGTTCGCCACGTCGGGGAGTACCGCCAGAACCGGCGGGCCGATCCGGCGACGATCCTCAAGGAGCTGCTGGCATCGGCCGCTCCGCGACCTTAAGGACTGCTTCAGTTGAAAGGAATCCCGGGCGGCATGACGCCCCCGGACACCGACAAAACCCAAGAGAGAACCTGACCATGTCCACCCGTAAACCTTTGATCAACGCCACCCACGCCCGCACCGCGCTGCTGCTGGCTGCAGGTTTCAGCACCGTGCTGCTGGGCGGTTGCGCCAGTTCCCCGGCCTCCAAAGTAGGCGCGACCACCAAGGTCGAGTACTACCCAACCTGCTACGAGCCGGTGAAGCACCTGCGTGCAACCGATGGTGACATGACCCGTTCGGTCGCCACTGGCGCGGTGATGGGCGCGCTGGGCGGAGCCCTGGCCGGTGCCTTGGTCGATGACGAGAAGCGTGGCCGCAACGCTGCCATCGGCGCTGCCGGTGGTGCCCTGGTTGGCGGCGCTGCCGGTTACTACACCGAGCGTCAGAAGCAGATCAGCGATGACAAGCAGCGTATCGCCTCGTACGCCACCGACATCGACAAGAGCGCCGCCGACATGGACCGCACCACGGCTTACGCCAAGTCGTCGCAGTCCTGCTACCAGCGTGAATTCACCAGCCTGATCGATGGCCGCAAGGCTGGGCGCATCAACGATGGCGAAGGCCGCAAGCGCCTGGCCGAGATCGTCTCGGGCCTGCAGGAATCGAACAAGCTGCTGGCGGCGGTCAACGGCCGTGTCGGTGAAGATCTCAACAACTACACCCAGGCCTACGAGCAGGACCTCAAGCAGGTTGGCGTGCAGCGTACCGAAGTGGTTGCCGTAGCCGAGCCGCCGAAAGTGGCGACCACCGGCAAGAAGAAAAAGGGCAACCAGAAAGTGCAGCCGGCCAAGGTCAACAAGAACGTGCCGCAAGAAGCAGTCGCCACCGAGAAGACCCTGCAAAAAGCCACCACCAAGCAGGCTGAAGCGCAGCAAGTAGCCAAGGCCGGTACCGACCAGGTCAATGGCATGTGCCGCAACCCGGACATGGGTGACTGGGCTCCGGTGCCTTGCCCTAACGTTTGATGTAAATGGGGGCGTTCTGCGCCCCGTTCGCGACAAAAGGCCGCCCCGCAACGGGCGGCCTTGCATTGGCGTAGCAACCTGCAGAAGGACCTCATCGCGTGACAGATCTTCTGGTCAACTCCCTGGCCAACAGTTCGCAATTCCTCGCCCGCCAGCGTATCCAGGCGCGGATCAACCTGCCGCAGCTGTTCGCCGCCATCGATGCCGACCCGCGTATCGTCGGTGCCGGCGTGGTGTATATCGATGCTGAGTTCAACGTCATTACCCTGCGTGAATTCCAGCCCATCTGCAGCATCCGCCCCAAGCGGGTGATCCTGCGCGAAATCAAGAAGTACCAGACCCCCGACCAGTACACCCAGCAATTGCAGACCAACCCTCGCGAGTCGAAGGTGGTGAAGGAGGCGGTGAATACCACCTTGTCCTGTGCAGGCGCGGTCATTGGTTGGTTCGTGGTTTTCAGCGGCACCATCGCCGCCCCATTTTCGGCCGGTACCAGCCTGGTACTGACCTACGTCGGTGGCGCAGCAGCCACCGCCAGCAGCATCCAGTGCGGCATCGGCCTGATGCGCACGGTACGTGAAGTGACCAACCCGGCCGCCAACGACGCGCTGGACAGCAACCAGTGGTACCAGAATGCCTCGCTGGTGCTCGATGGTGTGTCGCTGTTAGGTGTCGGCGCTTCGGGCCTGACCACCCTGAAGTACCTGCAGGTGCACAAGGCATCGACCGGCCGCAGTTGGCTGGAGCTGACCAAAAGCCTCAGCCGGCAGCAGCGCAAGTCGCTCACCGATGAGTTGCTGTCGATCAAGCACCCGACCCTGACTGCCAAGCAGCTCAAGTTGGAGCAGGCAGCCGGTAACTTGACCAAGCGCTATACCCCGACCGAGATCAGCCACGCCACTAAAACCCTGATGCGCGACTCGCTCGGCGCTACGTTCGGTTTTGCTGGCAGCGGTACGGTGCAGAGTATTGCCGTGGGGCTGTACGAGGAGTTCGAATGATGGGGGGCGGGGAATTCCAGGCGTTCATGCGGGTTTACTTCCCAACGTTCCTGCTGGGTTTTTTCACCTGTTTGATGTCGGTGGCGTTGTCGCTGGTGGTGTGGATCGATGAGCACTGGCTGCACCACCCCGATAACGCCACCTATACCCTGCTGTTCAGCACTGCTCTCACGATTCCGCTATGCCTTGGGCATTTCGCCATGGTCCGTGGCTGGAGGTGGGCCATGTGGGCTGTTTTACCTGTACCGGCCGTGACCTTGCTGATTGCCCTGAGCCTGTTCGGCAGTGGCCTGCCGGCGCTGCTGCTGGCGATCATGCTGGCACTGCCGTTGCTGGCGCTGCTGATCTTCAACAGCCAGCGGCACCGCGAAATGCGCCGCCGGCTGGTGGAACTGCGCCAGCAACGCTGAAGGCCGGGAAGGCCCCCTTGAACCTGTAAAGAAACACCCCTGTGACTGCATTCATGCCCAACTCTTTGGGCAATACCGCAATACCTGGCCCGCCAACTTCAGGATGCCACGGGCGGTGTACTGGGCCTGGCCGGTAGACGCCTGGTGCGTGGGCGGGCGTGGGGGGCGTGGATCGTGGCGGCGATGTGCGTGGCTTGCCTGGTGCTGGTGATTGGCACCTACGGGCAGCGGCCGCACCTGTTTCTGTTCAGCGCGAGCGTGGCCTTTGCGTTGGGGGCGCTGTTGTTGCTGAACAGCCGGCGCTACCGCGAAATGCGCGAGGTGCTGGCGCAGCAGCGCCAGCTCCGGCGTGCGCAAAAGCTAAAGCGACGCGACCTCGTGTAGGAGCGGCCTTGTGTCGCGAAAGGGGTGCGAAGCGCCCCCAGGGAATGTGCATCAAGCGGATATCGCCTGGGCCGCAAGGCGGCCCTTTCGCGACACAAGGCCGCTCCTACACTGACCGCGTGACCGCACAGCCACACCCGCAAGATCCAGCATCACTTCCACTCGGCCCATTCCCACAGGCTGGCCATAATTCTTTCCAGGCAGCCCATCCGTCGTCCAGGTGGGTATAGTGTTGATAGTTTGTGCTTGGTGGTTATACTAACCACCGCGACGCACGACCCAGGGAAAGGGTTCATGAACAGCCGCGAAATGATTTCGGTGATCGAGGCCGATGGTTGGTACCTGGTGCGTTCGAAGTGCAGCCATCATCACTTCAGACACCCCAACAAGCCCGGGCTGGTGACCATCCCGCACCCGAAAAAGGACCTGCTCGCTGCTACCGCAGCCAGCATCCTTCGCCAGGCGCGCATCGGTTACGCCAGTTAAGCAGGAGAACCCTCGTCATGTTGTTTCCCATCGCCATTCTTGCCGGTGACGCCCAGCACGCCTGGGGCGTCGAGGTGCCGGATATTCCAGGCTGCTTTTCGGCAGGCGAAGACCTGGACCACGTCATGGCCATGGCCCGCGAAGCCATCGAGGGCCACTTGGAATTGCTTGCCGAGAGCCAGCAGGAGATCCCCAAGGCCAGCACGGTAACTGCCCATGCAGCCAACCCCGCCTATAGCGGCTGCACGTGGGCGGTCATCGAAATCGACATCACCCGCTACCTGGGCAAGGCTGAAAAACTCAATATCACCCTGCCGGCCTACTTGCTCACCCGCATCGACAGTTATGTGCAGAACCATCCACAGCACAAAAGCCGCTCGGGCTTTTTGGCCGAGGCGGCGCTGAAGGTTCTGCAGGGCGGCTGCAAGTAAGGTTGCGGCGTGGAGCCTGGTCAGGCCTTGCCGGTGATCTTGCGGTACTTGGCCATCAGCTCGTCCTGGGTTTCCGGGTGCGCTTCATCCAGCGGGATGCAGTCGACCGGGCAGACTTGCTGGCACTGAGGCTCGTCGTAGTGCCCCACGCACTGGGTGCACAGGTTGGGGTCGATCACGTAGATCTCTTCGCCCTGGGAGATGGCGGCGTTCGGGCACTCGGGTTCGCAGACGTCGCAGTTGATGCAATCGTCGGTGATGATCAGGGACATGGAGACTCCGGCCGGGGCGTCGGGCCCGGGCATGTTTCAAGGCAATGTGCGCAATTGTGCCGTATTCGCGCGCGCAGTGCACGCAGGCGCGGCTGTGACGCCGCGCCGCGCCTGGCAATGGTTACTTGCGAAAGCGCTCGGTCAGCGCATCGGCCACTGCCGGGTGCACGAACTTGGTGATGTCGCCGCCCAGCGCTGCAATTTCTCGTACCAAGGTGGACGAAATGAACGAATAGCGCTCGGACGGGGTGAGGAACAGGCTCTCGACGTCCGGGGCCAACTGGCGATTCATGTTGGCCAGCTGGAATTCGTATTCGAAGTCGGACACCGCGCGCAGGCCGCGCAGGAACACATTGGCGTTCTTTTCCTTGGCAAAATGCGCCAGCAGCGAGGAAAAGCCGATGACTTCGACGTTGGGCAGGTGCTTGGTGACCTCGCGTGCCAGCTCGACCCGTTGTTCCAGTGGGAACAGCGGGTTCTTCTTGGGGCTGGCCGCCACGGCGATGATCACGTGATCAAACAGCCGCGAGGCGCGCTCTACCAGGTCGCCATGACCTTTGGTAATAGGGTCGAAAGTACCCGGGTACAACACTCGGTTCATCGCGTCTTCCTGGCTGGAGTGCGTTGGGGACTCGGATGGTAGCGCAGCGATTGCGCTCGGCCAAGTCGTGCGGCCGGCTGATGGCACTATAGACAGCACGGCCATTGGCTGTCATGTGCCGTGTGTCATGCCTGCCGAGACTGCACCAGTCAGCGGATGAACAGCCTGTAAACCAGGCGCAGCAGGGCTTTGCCATACGGCGGATAAATCAGCCGGGCGACGTTCAGGCGTTGTTTGCTCAGCACTGCCTTGGCCTTGCTGAAGGTGTGGAAACCTTCCCTGCCATGGTAATGGCCCATGCCCGACGGCCCGACACCGCCGAATGGCAGGTCGTCCTGGGCCACGTGCAGCAAGGTGTCGTTGATGCACACCCCGCCCGAATGGGTATCGCGCAGCACCCGCGCCTGCGCCGCGCGGTCGTAGCCGAAGTAGTAGAGCGCCAGTGGGCGAGGGCGTTGGTTGATATAGGCCAGCGCATCATCCAGGTGGTCATAGGGCACCAACGGCAACAGCGGCCCGAAGATTTCTTCCTGCATGACCCGCATCTGCTCGTTTACCCCGCGCAGCACGTGCGGCGGCAGGCGCCGGCCCTGGCGCACTTCGTCGGGGTACAGGTCAATGACCTCGGCGCCTTGGGCGCGGGCGTCGTCCAGCAGTTGCTCCAGCCGCTGCAACTGGCGCGGGTTGATGATCGCGCTGTAATCGGTGTTGCCGGCAATGCGTGGGTACAGGCGGTGCACGGCGGCGCGGTAGGCCTCGGCGAAGGGGCCCAGGCGCTCGCGCGGGACCAGCACGTAGTCTGGTGCTACGCAGGTTTGCCCGGCGTTGAGCGTCTTGCCGAAGGCGATGCGCTCGGCGGCGGTGTCCAGCGGCACGTCCGCCGAGACGATGGCAGGCGACTTGCCGCCCAGCTCCAGCGTGACCGGGGTGAGGTTGTGAGCAGCGGCCAGCATGACCTGGCGGCCAACCCCGGTGGCGCCGGTGAACAGCACATGATCGAACGGCAGGCGGGCGAAGGCTTGGCCCACTTCGACCTCACCGAGCACCACGCACACCAGCTCTTGCGGGAACACCCGGCCAAGCAAGGCCTTGAGCGCCTGGCCGGTGGCGGGGGTGGCTTCGCTGAGCTTGAGCATCACCCGGTTGCCCGCCGCCAGCGCGCAGGTCAGCGGGCCAATGGCCAGAAACAGCGGGTAGTTCCACGGCACGATGATGCCGACCACGCCCAATGGCTGGTAGACCACCTGGGCGCTGGCCGGCTGAAACGCCAGGCCCACGCGCCGGCGCGACGGCCGCATCCAGCGTTGCAGGTGGCGTTCGGCGTGGCGCAGGCCCTGCACCGAGGGCAGCAGTTCGGCCAGCAGGGTTTCGTCTGCGCTGCGCCCTTCGAAGTCGGCGTCGATGGCGTCGATCAGCGCCTGTTGCTCGTGCACCAGGGCGCTACGCAGGCTTTTCAGCCACTGCTTGCGCTGGGCAGCAGGCGGCATCGGGTGTTCGGCAAATGCCTGGCGCTGGCGTGCGAACGCCGCCTGCAGGTCAAGGTCGGGGGATATAGAGGCGGTGGCGGTGGTCGAACTCATGACGCGGGCAGCCAGGCAGAAGGTCGCTAGAGCCTATACTCTAATGCGCTGCTGCAAGAGTGCTTTTTCTGCCACAACTGCAGCCATTTGCGCGCCGCTCACCTGGCCCACCGCGGCATCAGCCATTAATTTATCGGAGATTGTCATGCCCCTCGCGCAACTGATCACCCCACAGCAGCTAGCTGAGCGTCTGGAAGCCCCGGGTATGGTGATCCTCGATTGTCGCTTTGCCTTGGAAGACATCGACTACGGCCAGCGTAGCTATGCGCTGGGCCATATTGCCGGTGCGCATTTCGCCGACCTTGAGCGTGACCTGAGCGGGCCGGTGATCAAGGGCCAGAGCGGCCGCCACCCGTTGCCCGACCCCCAGCACGTGGCCCAGCGCCTGCGCGAATGGGGGGTGGATAACGACAGCCAAGTGGTGCTGTATGACGACGGCCCCGGCGCATTCGCGGCCCGCGCCTGGTGGTTGCTGGCCTGGCTTGGCAAGCGCGATGCGGTGTTCATCCTCGATGGCGGGCTCAAGGCCTGGCATGCGGCGGGGCTGCCGTTGAGCCTGGACCCGCCGCCGCGCCGTGAAGGTATGTTCAGCGGCGAGCCGGACATGGGCCTGCTGATCGATGCCGCAGATCTTGCCAGGCGCCTGAACGACCCTGAGATGACCTTGCTGGATGCCCGCGCGCTGCCGCGTTTTCGTGGCGAAGTGGAGCCGATCGACCCGGTGGCTGGGCATATTCCGGGCGCGCAGTGTGCGGCATTTACCGAAAACCTTGGGCCGGATGGGCGCTTCCTCTCGCCTGAGCTACTGCGCCAGCGTTTCGCCGAGAAGCTTCAAGGCCGGGCCCCCGAACGGTTGGTGGCCTATTGCGGTTCGGGGGTAACGGCCTGCCACAACCTGTTTGCGCTGGCGCTGGCCGGGTATCCGTTGGCTCGGCTGTATGCCGGGTCCTGGAGTGAGTGGATCAACGACCCCCGGCATCCGGTGGCCAAGGGCGACTGACGGGCACGCGGCGCATCGCGGGGGCAAGCCCGCTCCCACAGGGTCTGGGTCAACCCACAATATCGAGGCTGGACACATTCACTGTGGGAGATTCTATGGTTTTGTACAAGCCTGTTCCCGCCAGACATACCCTGGTGGCGAGCGGGCTTGCCCCGCGTTGGGCTGCGCCGCAGCCCCTTGGGTTTTCAGGGCTGCTGCGCAGCCCAACGCGGGACAAGCCCGCTCGCCACAACTCTCTATCATTTCCCACAGGATTGGGTTCGACCAGCAAGGTTGCGGTTGAACATGGCCTCTGTGGGAGCTGGCGACAGCCTGCGATGAGGCCGGAACAGGCCTGCACCTAACTGCGCTCCCCCAAAACGCCAACCCCGCGATGGGCAGCAGGTGGTGCGCTATTGCCCCTCGATCAACCACTGCGGAATGCGCCGCTCAAGGTAATAGCCCGGCTGGCGCAGGCTGCCTTCGACAAAGCCCACATGACCCCCGCGCGGGTGAAGCTCAAGTTGCGTCAGTGCGGCCAGTTCGCCAGGCTCGGGCAGGCTGTGGTTGAACACGAACGGGTCATCGCTGGACTGGATGATCAGCGTCGGGGTGCGATTCTCGCCCAGATAATAGCGGCTTGAGGCATGCCGATAGTATTCGTCGGCGTCCTTGAACCCGTTGAGCGGCGCGGTCACCTTGCCGTCAAAGTCCCAGAAGGTGCGCAGGTTGCGCAGCGAGCCCAGGCGCTCGATTTCGGCCAGCCGCTCGTGGTGGCCGTTATCACGAAAATGCTGCTGCTTGCCCTGCACATAGGCCAGCATCTCGCGCATGAAATGCGCCTGGTACACCTTGGAGAAGCCCAGCCCAATGCGGTCTGCACACTGGTCGAGGCGAAACGGCACGGAAACCGCCACCGCGGCCTGCAACTGGCTGTCCGCGCCACTTTCGCCCAGATATTTGAGCAGCACATTGCCCCCTAGCGAGTACCCCACCGCATAAAGCGGCGCCAGAGGGCGCTGGGCACGCAGGTGGCGGATGGTTTCGGCCAAATCTCCGCTGGCGCCTGAGTGGTAGCTGCGCGCCAGCAGGTTGGGCTCACCCGAGCAGCCGCGCCAGTTCACTGCCACGCTGGCCCAGCCGCGTGCCTGCAATGCCAGCTGCAAGCCTTTTACATAGTGCGATGAGGACGACCCGGTCAGCCCGTGCAGCACCAGCACCAAGGGCGCGTCGGCCTGGTGCGGGCCGTAGCTGTCGAGGTCGAGAAAATCGCCATCGGCCAGCCACAGGCGCTCGCGGCTGCGCTCAAGCGCGGGCAGCTTGCGCCAGAGCGGGCCCCACAGGGTCTGCAGGTGCGGGTTGGACAGGCCGATGGCCGGGTGGAAGGTGGCGCTGTGACTGGGCATTCTTTGCGGCTCATGATGTGCCTGCCTAGAGTGCCATGAAACAGCGCCGGGTTGCCTGTGTCACTGCTCGTCGGCAGGTACTGGCGGCAGCGGTTTCTGGTCGGCAGCAGGGCCGACACTCACCTCGATGCTCATGTTGATATCGAGGTTGGCCTGCAAGGCTTCGCGCACCTGTTCAGGCGTGAGTGCGGCGAGGCGCGGCAGGTAGGTCGACAGATAGTCGTCGGGCAGCTGCTTGTAACCCATTTCGCCCAGCAGCGCGGCCAATCGCCGGTTCTGCGCGACGTTGCGCAGCATCGGGCCGGTCAGTTGCCGGTGAGCCGCCAGCAGCTCAGCGGCGGTAGGGCCTTGCTCGATGAAATCCTGCACGGTTTGCCGAACCAGTTGCAGCGAGGCATCGACGAATTCGGCAGCCACTTCCCAGCGCACCATGAACAGCCCGCCTACCCGCAACGGGTTCAGCGCCGAGCTGATGTCGTAGGTCAAACCGCGTTGCTGTCGCAGCGCCTGCATCAGCCTGGAGTTGAGGCCGCTGCCGAGTACCTCGTTGGCCAGAATCAGGTTCAGTTGCGCGGGGGCATCTGCGGGCACAGCCATGGGCAGGGCCAAGGCCATTACATTGCTGGCGCCGGGCTGCTCGATGTGGATGCGGCCAGGCGACGGGGTCGGCAACGGTGGCAGTTCGGCGGCTGCCCAGCCTTGGGGCAAGGCCTGGCTGAGCTGCTGGGTAATCCGCTCGGCATCCTCGCGGGACAGATCGCCCACCAGCGAGATCTCAAGGTTGTTTGCCGAGTAGGCTTTGCCATGGAAAGCCTTGAGGTCGTCGGTGGTAATGGCCGCAATGCCTTGCTCCGAACTGCCCTCGGGGGTGCCGTAGGGATGGCCCGCGAACAGGTGCCGATAGACTTCGGCGGTGGCCCTGATCGGTGGGAATTTTTCTAGCCCGGCCCGTTGCCCGAGCAATTGGGCTTTGACCTTCTCCAGGCCCGTGGCCGGGAAGTCGGGGCGCGCCACCAGGTCGGTGAACAGCGCGAGAGCGGGGTCGAGCACTTCCTTGGCGCTCAGCGTGCGCAGGGTCAAGGTGCTGTATTCCAGGCGTGAGCTTTTCTCGAATAGCGCCCCCAGCGATTCCAGGCGCTCGGCAAATTCGCTGGCGCTCTTGCCTGCACTGCCTTCATCGAGGTTGTACAGGGTCAAGGCGGCGAGCCCGGGGTAATCGGTGTCCTGGGTGGTGCCGGCCTTGAACACCAACTGCACATCCACCATGGGCAACCCGTGCGACTCTATGAACCGAACCCGTGCTCCGCTTTCGTCGGTCCAGGATTGAATTTCGGTATTGATGAGCGTTGGTTCATCAAGTACCAGGCCTTGCGCGCTGAGCAGCCGGGTGGTGGTTTGGTTGGGCAACAGGGTATCAGTCATCGCGGCGTTCCTCGGTTTGCAGGAAGGTGATGGTTTGCAGGTCTTCGCGCAAGAACTGCGCCGCGGCCTCCTTGACATGCTCAAGCGTGACGGCCTTCAGCGCTTGTGCATCGTTATCCATAAGCAGCGGGTCAAGCCCGCCAACGGCGAACTCGCCGATAGCTGCAGCCTGATTGGCGATGTTGTCGCGGCCGAATACCTGGCGGGCAAGCAACCGCGCCCGGGCGCGCTCCAGCTCAGCTTGCGTCGGGCCTGCCCGGCCAGTTTGCCCAACTCGGCAAAAATGCGTTCTGCAGCCTCTTGCTGAGAGCCTTTACTGGGGTTGTTGTAGGCAAAAATACTGAACAGCGTGTCGCCGCGGCTGAGGGAGGCGTATTTGCAGCTCATGTTCAGCAGGATGGTTTCATCATTGATCAGCAAGCGCCGCAGGCGCGCACCGTAGCCGTCGCAGAGCAGGTCAGGCAGAAGGCTTAATGCCAGCGCCTGTTCCGTGCTGCTTGCAGTTGCCCGGCTTGGGACATTGAAACTCATCAGCACGCCGTCGCGCAGGCCTGGCTTGGAGACGGTTTGAGTACGCTTGGCGAGCACTGCGTCCTGTCGGGGCTGCGCAGCGGCGGGCAGCTCGGCTTGCGCAATGTCTGCAAAATGTCGCTCGACCATGGCCTGCAGTTGCTCCAGGCCAATGCTCCCGGCAACTGCCAGCGTTGCGTTGTTTGGGTGGTACCAGGTCTGCTTCCAATCGCGTGTGGTCGCGGACGTCAACTGTTCCAGGTCTGCCCGATGGCCGATTACAGGGCTGGCGTACGGGCTGCTGCCGTGGGCGAGTGCTTCATGGGCCTCGATCGCGCTCGCCAGTGGGTTATTGTCGACGTTCTTGCGCCGTTCGCTCAGGACGATATCGCGCTCACGGGTAAAGGGCGCCTCCTCGAAACTGGCGCTGGCCATGGCATCGGCCATGGCTTCCAGAGGAATTTCCACGCGGTGGCTGGGCACCGTCAGTGGGTAGACGGTGGCATCTACGGTAGTGAAAGCGTTTGGCTCGCCGCCAATGAGGATCATCAGCGAGGTGTACTCGCCCGGCGCCAGTTTGCTGCTGCCCTCGAACATCAAGTGTTCCAGGGCGTGGGACAGGCCCGATTGGCCAGCTGGTTCGTAGCTTGCGCCGACGTGGTACCACAGCTGGATACTGACCAACGGGGCGCGGCGGTCCTCGCGCAGGTACACACGCAGGCCGTTCGCCAACGTGAAGTGCTGCAAGGTGGAAGGAGGGTTAGGCATGACAAAAGTGGCTCCTTTGGGGGAGCGCGGAGTGTCTGTCATGCCTCAGGGGAGGTTGCGGTAACTATCTATGAGCCGCTAGCTGCAAGGGTGACGCTCAGCCGCGCTGCCAAAGCGAATAGTGCACCTGGCCGGTCTTTTTCTCGCGGTGCAGGCGCCAGTTGCCGGGCAGCGCCAGGCTGGACGGGGCCGCTTCGCTTTCGGTGTAGACCCAAGCCTGTTCGCGCAACCACTGGCCCTGTTCCAGCAGGTTGCAGGTGTTGGCCAGCAGGTCCTGGTGGAATGGTGGGTCAAGGAACACCACATCGAACTGCTGTTTGGCCGGCCCTTGCAGATAGCGCAGGGCGTCGGTCTGCAGGATTTGCCCACGCGGGCAGCGCAGCAGTTCGAGGTTGTGCTTGAGGTTGGCAATGGCGGCCGGGTTGCTGTCCAGCGCCACCGCGTTCTCGGCCCCGCGCGACAGGGCCTCCAGCACCAGAGCACCGCTGCCGGTAAAGGCATCGAGCACATGGGCGCCCTCGATATAGGGCGCCAGCCAGTTGAAGACGGTTTCACGCACGCGGTCCGGGGTTGGGCGCAGGCCATCGCCTTCGGGCACCGCCAGGCGACGGCTGCGCCATTCGCCGGCGATGATGCGCAGGTGGCCTGCGCCCCTGCTTTGCGGTTGGGTGGGTGTACGTGCCATCAGTGCTCCGGTACGCCGAGCGGTTGCGCGGTGTTTTTGTCAGTAGGGGCCGGCAGGGGTTGCTGCGCGACTTTCGGGCCAACGGTGACGATCACCAGTTTGTCGGCTGCCAGGTGTTTGTTCATCGCCGCCTTGACCTGCTCTACCGTCAGCGCCTGGGACTGCTGCATGAAGTCCTCGATCCAGGTCAGCGGCAGGTTGTAGAAGCCGATGGCGCCCAATTGCCCGACGATGCTCGAATTGCTGGCGTTGGACAGCGGGAAGCTGCCGGCCAATTCGCGCTTGGCGTCGTCCAGCTCTTGCTGCGACGGGCCGGTTTTCAGGTAGTCGGTAAGGATGTCCTGAACCAGCTTGAGCGTGGCTTCGCTGAGCTCGGCGCGGGTTTGCAGGTTGATCATGAACGGGCCACGAACCTGCATCGGGCTGAATGCCGAGTAAACGCCGTAGGTAAGGCCGCGTTTTTCGCGCACCTCGCTCATCAGGCGAGTCCCGAAGGCACCGCCGCCGAGGATCTGGTTGCCCAGCGACAGCGCCGGCCAATCCGGGTCGGTGCGGTCGATACCCAGCTCGGCCAGCATCAGGTGGGTCTGCTTGGTCGGGAAATCGATGTGGGTGATGCCAGGCTTGGGTTCTGCGGGCTGCGCGGGCTTGGCCAGGGCCGGGCCCTTGGGCAGGCCGGCGGATACTTGCGCGGCGATGGCTTCGGCTTCGCTGCGGCTGAGGTCGCCGACCAGCGCGATCACCGCGTTGCCAGCGGTATAGGCTTTGCCGTGGAAGTCACGCAATTGCTGCAAGGTGATGCCGGGGATGCTCTGCGCGGTGCCGTCGCTTGGATGAGCATACGGGTGATTGCCATACAGGTTGGCGAACAGCGCCTTGCCGCCGATCTTGCCCGGGTTCTGCTTCTCGTATTCGAAACCGGCCAGCAGCTGGTTCTTGATGCGCTTGAGGGCGTCTTCGGGGAAGGTCGGCTGGCCGACCACCTCGGTGAACAGCTTCAGGGCCGGCTCGCGTTTGTCGGTGGCGCTGAGGCTGCGCAGCGAGGCAACGGCCATGTCGCGATAGGCGCCATTGCCGAAGTCGGCGCCCAGGCCTTCGAAGCCTTCGGCGATGGCAGTGACGTCCTTGCCGGCTACGCCTTCGTTGAGCATGGCGTTGGTCAGTGTGGCCAGGCCTTGGGTGGCACCGTCCTGGCTGCTGCCAGCGGCGAAGGTCAGGCGCAGGTCGAACATCGGCAGTTCACGGGCTTCGACGAACAGCACGCGGGCGCCTTCGGCAGTGTTCCAGTGCTGGATGTTCAACTGGCGGCGGCTGGGGGCTTTACCGTCCAGCTCGGCCAGCGATTGCAGCGAATTGGCCGGGCGAGCCGCGGGGGCGGGTTTGCTGGCGTTGTCTGACTGCGCCGGGCGTGCCAGCAACAGGGCCGCACCCACCACTGCGGCGATGAGGGCCAGGCCGAACAGGGTGTAGCGGGGTGCGCTGCGATCACTCATGAGCGGACTCCTCAGGCAGTACGTGGGCAACGCTCAGGCGTTCGCGGGTGAAGTAGGTGCGTGCGGCGTTCTGGATGTCTTGCGGGGTGACGCGCTTGAGGTCGTCCAGTTCGCTGTCAATCAGCTTCCAGGACAAACCCACGGTTTCGAGCTGGCCAATGGTGGTGGCCTGGCTGCTGATGGAGTCACGGTCGTAGACCAGCCCGGCGATCACCTGAGCACGTACGCGCTCGAGTTCTTCAGCGCTCGGCGG
The DNA here is from genome assembly GCF_014268825.1 of Pseudomonas sp. SWRI51. Classification (NCBI taxonomy): domain Bacteria; kingdom Pseudomonadati; phylum Pseudomonadota; class Gammaproteobacteria; order Pseudomonadales; family Pseudomonadaceae; genus Pseudomonas; species Pseudomonas sp. SWRI51. The sequence goes on from NZ_JABWRG010000016.1 coordinate 42,371, forward strand.
GGTGTTCTTTAGCTCATCGAGCAATTGCCACACGCCTTTTTCGACGTCGGCCAGGGTTTTCTGCTTTTGCACGTTGGGCGTTGCGGAAATCAGGAACAGGCTGTCGCCACGGGTGAAGGCGTTGTAGCTGGACGAGGCGCCTGCCACCAGCTCTTGGCCGCGCTCCAGGCGCGCCGGCATGCGTGCACTGTAGCCGCCGTCGAGCAGCGCCGAAATGAGCCGCAGGGCATTGACCGTGCGCGGGTCCTTGGCGGTGGCCATGGCGGGTACGTTGAAACCGTAGATCAGGCTAGGCAGCTGGGTGCGCACATGCAGGGTGAGCTGGCGCAGCCCAGGTTCAGCAAGTTCAAGTGGCAGCTTGCTTGGCGGGACGGCGCGGCGCGGGATGGCGCCGAAGTATTTCTGCGCGAGGGTTTTAACCTCGTCAGCGGTGACATCACCGACCACCACCAAGGTGGCGTTGTTGGGTGCGTACCAGGACTCGTACCAATGGCGCAGCTCTTCGACCTTCATGCGTTCGAGGTCGGCCATCCAGCCGATGGTCGGGGTGTGGTAGCCGCTGGCCGGGTAGGCCATGGCGCGGAACAGTTCGAACGCCTTGGAACCGGGCTGGTCATCGGTGCGCAGGCGGCGCTCCTCTTTGATGACCTCGATTTCGCGGCTGAACTCGTCGGCCGGCAGGCGCAGACTGGCCAGGCGGTCGGCTTCGAGCTCCAGCGCTACCGGCAGGCGGTCGCGGGCCAGCACTTGGTAGTAGGCGGTGTAGTCGTCGCTGGTGAAGGCGTTTTCTTCGGCGCCCAGGTCGCGCAGAATCCGTGACCCTTCGCCCGGGCCAACCTTGGCGCTGCCTTTGAACATCATGTGTTCGAGGGCATGGGACAGACCGGTCTGGCCCGGCGTTTCGTAGCTGGAGCCGACCTTGTACCAGATCTGCGAAACCACCACCGGGGCACGGTGGTCCTCGCGCACGACCACTTTAAGGCCGTTATCGAGGATGAATTCGTGGGTGGGCTGCACATCGGCAGCCAAAGCCGCAAGCGGCAGGCACAGCGTGCCGAGCAACAGGCCAGCGGCGCGGCGGGCTAGAGCATTCATACGGTGTTTAACCTGTTCGGCGGCCCGCTTGGGTTTAGCGTCGGCGGGCCAGGAGGTGCTAGGATACTGATCCGGTTGCCTGGCGACCATGCCTGTCGCCGTTCTGGCCCACAGGTCCTTACGACAAAACGTTGCGCGTGAACCAGCCGGATACAAAATAGTCTGTTCTGCGTGAGTCGAGAATTCCCGATACGCCACTGCTGGCGCATCGCTACCCTGAGATAGCCGTCTTCCATGTTTGGTTCCAACGACGACAAAAAAGCGCCGGCCCCGGCTGGCGAAAAGAAAGGCCTGTTCAGCTGGTTCCGCAAGAAGCCGGAACACCCTGTCGCCGAACAGCCACAAACCGACACCGCGCCGGCTGTAGAGCCTGTTGCGCCTGTTGAACAGCCCGCTGTGGTTGAGCCGCCAACGCCCGTGGCCGAGGCGCCTGCGCCGCAGGCTGAGCCGCTGCCTGAGGTGCTGCCGCTGGCCGAACCGCAGCCGCTGCCTGAGCCTGAGCCGGCTGCGGTGGTCGAGCCGGTGGTGCCTGCTGCACCCGTCCACGCGCCTGAGGCGCCGGTCAGCAACCTGGTACTGCCAGTTGCCGAAGAGCCGGTTGCCCTGGTGCCGGACCTCGAACCCACGCCGCCACCCGCTATCCCGGAGCGTCCCGCCCCTGAGGTAGTGACAGCGCCCGAGGTCGAGCCTGCTCCTGAGCCGGCGCCGCGGGTAGCCGAGGTGCCGGCCGAGGTTGCAGCCCCTGCTGCCGAGCCAACTGCTGCTGAACCGGCCAAGCCGGGCTTCTTCGCACGCCTCAAGCAAGGCCTGTCGAAGACCAGCGCGAGCATCGGCGAGGGTATGGCCAGCCTGTTCCTGGGCAAAAAAGTCATCGACGATGACCTGCTCGATGAAATCGAGACCCGCCTGCTGACCGCCGACGTGGGCGTCGAGGCCACCTCGCTGATCGTGCAGAACCTCACCCAGAAAGTCGCCCGCAAGCAGTTGGCCGATGCCGACGCGCTGTACCAGTCGCTGCAGGACGAACTGGCCGCGCTGCTGCGCCCGGTCGAGCAGCCGCTGAAAATCGAATCGCAAAGCAAGCCCTACGTGATTCTCGTGGTGGGCGTGAACGGCGCCGGCAAGACCACCACCATCGGCAAGATGGCCAAGAAGCTGCAGCTTGAAGGCAAGAAAGTCATGCTGGCGGCTGGCGACACCTTCCGCGCCGCTGCCGTGGAGCAGTTGCAGGTGTGGGGCGAGCGTAACCAGATCCCGGTCATTGCCCAGCACACAGGCGCCGATTCCGCCTCGGTGATCTTCGACGCCGTGCAGGCTGCCAAGGCGCGTAACGTCGATGTGCTGATCGCCGATACCGCCGGGCGCCTGCACACCAAAGACAACCTGATGGAAGAGCTCAAGAAAGTGCGCCGGGTCATCGGCAAGCTCGACGCCGACGCACCCCACGAAGTGCTGCTGGTGCTCGATGCCGGCACCGGGCAGAACGCCATCAGCCAGGCCAAGTACTTCAACCAGAGCGTTGAACTGACAGGCCTGGCCTTGACCAAGCTCGACGGCACCGCCAAAGGCGGGGTGATCTTCGCCCTGGCCAAGCAGTTCAACATCCCGATTCGCTTCATCGGTGTGGGCGAGGGTATCGACGACCTGCGCACCTTCGAGGCCGAACCCTTCGTCAAGGCGCTGTTCGCCGAGCGAGACCCTGCATGATCCGATTCGAACAGGTCGCCAAGCGCTACCCCAACGGCCATGTCGGCCTGCACGAGCTGAGCTTCCGCGCTCGCCGTGGCGAGTTCCTGTTCGTCACTGGCCACTCCGGCGCCGGCAAGAGCACCTTGCTGCGCCTGTTGCTGGCCATGGAACGCCCGACCAGCGGCAAACTGCTGTTGGCGGGGCAGGACCTCGGCCAGATCAGCAACGCGCAGATACCTTTTTTGCGTCGGCAGATCGGCGTGGTGTTCCAGAACCACCAGTTGCTGTTCGACCGCACGGTGTTCAACAACATTGCCCTGCCGCTGCAGATTCTCGGCCTGTCCAAGGCCGAGATCGCCAAGCGTGTGGACTCGGCGCTGGAGCGGGTGTCGCTGAGCGACAAGGGCGAGCTGTTCCCAGCCGACCTGTCCACCGGCCAGCAACAGCGCGTGGGTATTGCCCGCGCCATCGTCCACCAGCCGGCCTTGCTGCTGGCCGACGAACCTACCGGTAACCTTGACCCGCGTCTGGCGGCAGAGATCATGGGTGTGTTCGAAGACATCAACCGGCTGGGCACCACGGTATTGATCGCCAGCCACGACCTGGCGCTGATCGCGCGCATGCGCCACCGCATGCTGACGCTGCAACGCGGCCGCTTGATCGGCGATGGGGAGGCCGGGCAATGAGTACACGTTCATCCAAGGTAGCCGAGCGCGTAGCGCCCAAGGCCGCCGACCCGCAGCCTGCAAAAAAGAAGCGCGGCGACCATGACGACGACGGCCCGGACTTGCGCACGCTGCTGCACGCGTGGCTGGAAAGCCACCGGGCCAGCCTGGTTGACAGCCTGCGGCGCCTGGGCAAACAGCCGATTGGCAGTTTCTTCACCTGCCTGGTGATGGCCGTTGCCTTGAGCATGCCTATGGGCCTGTCGCTGCTGCTCAAGAACGTCGAGAAACTCGGCGGCTCGTGGCAGCGCGCGGCGCAGATTTCGTTGTATCTCAAGCTCGATGCCAGCAGTGCCGATGGCGAGGCCTTGCGCGACGAGATCAAGGACATGCCTGGGGTTGCCGAGGCGCAGTTCATCAGCCGCGAGCAGGCGCTGCAGGAGTTCCAGCAGCAGTCGGGGCTGGGCGAGGCGCTGCGCGAGCTGCCGGACAACCCGCTGCCAGGCGTTGTGGTGGTGACCCCGACCGAAGTCGACAAGCCCGCCCTGGAGGCCTTGCGCCAGCGCCTGGCGGAACTGCCACGGGTCGAGGCGGCGCAGCTGGACCTGGTCTGGGTCGAGCGGCTGGCGGCCATCCTCAAGCTGGGGGACCGCTTTGTCTTCGGCCTCGCGGTGATGCTGGTTTCTGCCTTGCTGTTAGTAATTGGTAACACGATTCGTCTACATATCGAGAACCGCCGCGTCGAGATCGAGGTGATCAAGCTGGTGGGTGGCACCGACGCCTATGTGCGCCGGCCGTTCCTCTATATGGGCGCGTTCTACGGCCTTGGCGCTGGCGTGTTGGCCTGGGGCATCCTGGCGTTCGGCCTGAACTGGCTCAACGGCGCGGTCGTCGAGCTGTCCGGGCTGTACGGCAGCGACTTCGCCCTGGGCGGCGTGCCGCCGTCCGATGGTCTGTCGCTCTTGATCAGTGCGGTACTGTTAGGGTATATCGGTGCATGGATCGCGGTGGCCCGCCACCTGAACGAGCTGGCCCCGCGATAATGTTTTTTAGCCAGTATTGACTTTTTTTCATCGGAACTTGTCCAGTGGTTCCGGGTCTATGCTGGCAGTGCCCACAAGGCACGAGTCCAGTGAGTCGGAGGTACTTGAATGACCACTTCGTTGCAACCTGCCTATGCCTTGGTGCCCGGTGCAAACCTGGAAGCCTATGTGCACACGGTCAACAGCATTCCGCTGCTGACGGTCGAGCAGGAGCGTGAACTGGGCGAGCGTCTCTATTACGAGCAGGATGTTGAAGCCGCTCGGCAAATGGTGATGGCTCACCTGCGGTTCGTCGTCCATATCGCGCGTAGCTACGCAGGCTACGGGCTGGCCCAGGCCGACCTGATCCAGGAAGGCAACGTGGGGCTGATGAAGGCCGTCAAACGCTTCAACCCGGAAATGGGTGTGCGTCTGGTGTCGTTTGCCGTGCACTGGATCAAAGCTGAAATTCACGAGTTCATCCTGCGCAACTGGCGCATCGTCAAGGTCGCTACTACCAAGGCCCAGCGCAAGCTGTTCTTCAACCTGCGCAGCCAGAAAAAACGCCTGGCCTGGCTGAACAACGATGAAGTGCATCGTGTCGCCGAGAGCCTGGGTGTCGAGCCGCGCGAAGTGCGCGAGATGGAAAGCCGCCTCAGCGGCCATGACATGGCCTTCGACCCGGCAGCAGAAGCCGACGACGACAGCGCGTTCCAGTCGCCTGCGCATTACCTTGAAGACCACCGCTACGACCCGGCCATGCAGCTTGAGGACGCCGATTGGAGCGACAACTCCACCAGCAACCTGCACGAAGCCCTGCAAGGCCTGGATGATCGCAGCCGCGATATCCTCTACCAGCGCTGGTTGGCCGAAGAAAAAGCCACGCTGCACGAGCTGGCTGAGAAGTACAGCGTGTCGGCTGAGCGTATTCGCCAGTTGGAAAAGAACGCGATGAACAAGGTCAAGGCACTGATCACTGTGTGATCTGCCAGGGCTGTACGAAAAAGCCGCTGCTCTTGCAAGAGACAGCGGCTTTTTCAATGGGGCCTGCGTTGCAGGCCATCGCAGGCTGTCGCCAGCTCCCACAGAGGCCATGCGCAACCGCAACATTGCTGGTTGGACCCAATCCTATGGGAAACGATAGACAGTTGTGGTGAGCGGGCTTGTCCCGCGTTGGGCTGCGCAGCAGCCCTGAAAACTCAAGGGGCAAGCCCGCTCGCCACAAGTATCAATCATTTCCACAGGATTGGGTCCAACCAGCAATGTTGCGGTTGAGCACGATCTTTGTGGGAGCTGGCGCAAGCCTGCGATGAGGTCGGTACAGGCCTGCGCATAACTGTGCTCCCCCATGGCTGTGAGCGGGCTTGGCCCGAACAGGGCCCTAGCGCGAATGGTCCAGCTGCATCAGGTAGCTCGGCCCGCCAAGCTGGCTCATCTGCCGGCGAATCCACCCGGCGCGGCTTGCCACGTAGGCGCTGGGGCGGCTGGCGCTCCACTTGATCGGGCTTGGCAGCACCGCCGCCAGTTGCGCGGCCTGCTGGCGGTTCAGGCGGCTGGCATCGACACCAAAGTGATAGCGCGCCGCAGCCTGCGCGCCGAACAGGCCTTTGCCCCACTCGGCGCTGTTCAAGTACACCTCAAGAATCCGCTCCTTGGGCCAGAGCAGCTCGATCAGCGCCGTGAACCAGGCTTCCAGGCCCTTGCGCAGCCAACTGCGCCCAGACCACAGGAACAGGTTCTTGGCCACCTGTTGGGTCAGGGTGCTGGCGCCACGCACCTTGCCGCCACGCTCGTTGTAGGCCAGCGCCGCCTGTATGGCCGGAACATCGAACCCCCAGTGGCTGGCGAACTTCTGGTCTTCGCCGGCAATCACCGCCACCTTGAGTTCATCGGAAATCTGCGCCCAGGGCGTCCAGTCGCGCTGCAGGTCGATCGGCTCGCCGCTGACCCACGACTGCACCTTGCGCTCGACCATCAGCGCGGTGCCCGGCGGCGGCACCCAGCGCAGCACCAGGACCAAGGCGATGCTGCCGGCAGCGAACCACAGCAGGGCGCGGGTGAGGCGACGCAGAATAGATGACAACATGGTGATGGCTTGGCCCGACCGATGGAACGGGCCATTATACAGACCCGTTTCGAGGAGTCGTCCCATGCTTCGCAGCTTCCTGATGCTTGCCGCGTTCTTCGGCTTCACTGGCGTGGCCCTTGGCGCGTTCGCCGCCCATGGCCTGAAAAACCGCCTGAGCGCCGACTACCTGGCGATTTTCCATACTGGTGTGACCTACCAACTGGTGCATGCCCTGGCGATCTTCGGCGTCGCGGTGCTGGCCGCGCACTTGCCGGGCCGCCTGGTGGGCTGGGCGGGGGTGATGTTTGCGGTCGGCATCGTGCTGTTCTCCGGCAGCCTGTACCTGCTCACCCTGACCGGCGTGAGCAAGCTCGGCATCATCACCCCGCTCGGCGGCCTGTGCTTCCTGGGTGGCTGGCTGTGCCTGGGGCTGGCCGCCTGGCGCCTGGGCTGACCAGGCAGTCCACAATCGCGACTAATGGCGCCGCCCGCCCTTGGGTTGCAGGGCGGATCGGGGCTAGAATGCGTGCCCCAAAGCACAATGGTGGCCGTGCGCATGCGCATTCAATTGAACGGTGAGCCCTACGAACTGCCCGCAGGCGAAAGCGTTGCAGCCCTGCTGGGCCGGCTTGAGCTGGCTGGCCGTCGGGTGGCGGTAGAACTGAACCTGGACATCGTGCCGCGCAGCCAGCACGAAAGCACGCTGTTGAGCGAAGGCGACCAGGTCGAAGTGGTTCACGCCATCGGCGGCGGTTAAGCCCAGCGCCGCAATTCACCTGCAAGCCCCGTAACCTTTACCGAGGAACAACGATGAGCAACGTTCGCAGCGACAAGCCTTTCATCCTGGCCGGGCGTACTTTCCAGTCGCGCCTGCTGGTCGGCACCGGCAAGTACCGTGATATGGAAGAAACCCGCCTGGCCACCGAAGCCTCGGGTTCGCAGATCGTCACCGTTGCCGTGCGCCGCACCAACCTGGGCCAGAATGCCGGCGAGCCGAACCTGCTCGATGTGTTGTCGCCTGACAAATACACCATCCTGCCCAACACCGCTGGCTGCTTCGATGCGGTCGAGGCGGTACGCACCTGCCGTCTGGCCCGTGAACTGCTCGATGGGCGCAAGTCCCACGAGACGCGCACGCTGGTCAAACTGGAAGTGCTGGCCGACCAGAAAACCCTGTTCCCCAACGTGATCGAGACCCTCAAGGCTGCCGAAGTGCTGGTCAAGGAAGGTTTCGATGTGATGGTCTACACCAGCGATGACCCGATCATCGCTCGCCAGTTGGCCGAAATCGGCTGCATCGCGGTCATGCCCCTGGCCGGCCTGATCGGTACCGGCCTTGGCATCTGCAACCCGTACAACCTGCAGATCATCCTGGAGGAATCCAAGGTCCCGGTGCTGGTCGATGCAGGCGTCGGTACTGCCTCCGATGCGACCATCGCCATGGAAATGGGCTGTGAGGCGGTGCTGATGAACTCGGCAATCGCCCACGCCCAGCAGCCGGTGATGATGGCCGAGGCGATGAAACACGCCATTCTGGCAGGGCGCATGGCATACCTGGCCGGGCGCATGCCGAAGAAACTCTATGCCAGCGCGTCCTCGCCGCTGGAAGGTCTGATCAAGTAAGAGCCCCCGATGACTGACTCGCAAGAAACGCCGATTACCGCTGACGGCGAAGAACGCCCGCACCGCCGCATCAAGAGCTTCGTGATGCGCGCCGGGCGCATGACCGAAGGCCAGCAACGCGGCCTCGACCAAGGCGGCCCGCAGTTCATCCTGCCGCTGGCCGACAGCCCCGTGGACTTCGACCAGGTGTTCGGCCGCTCGGCGCCGCGCACCCTGGAGATTGGCTTCGGCATGGGCCATTCGCTGCTGGAAATGGCAGCGGCTTCGCCGGAGTTGGATTTCATTGGCGTCGAAGTGCACCGCCCAGGTGTCGGCGCGCTGCTTAACGGGGTGCTCACCGAAGGCCTGAAAAACCTGCGCGTGTACGACTGCGATGCCATCGAGGTGCTCAACCGCTGCGTGGCTGACAACAGCCTTGACCGGCTGATGCTGTTCTTCCCAGACCCATGGCACAAGGCGCGCCATCACAAGCGCCGCATCGTGCAGGCGGGTTTTGCCGAGCTGGTGCGTAGCAAGCTCAAGGTCGGTGGTGTGTTCCACATGGCGACCGACTGGGAGCCGTATGCCGAATACATGCTCGAAGTGATGAGCGCAGCGCCCGGTTACCGCAACCAGGCCGCCGATGGCACCTACGTGCCGCGCCCTGAAGAGCGCCCGGTCACCAAGTTCGAGCGCCGCGGTGAGCGCCTTGGGCATGGGGTGTGGGATCTGAAGTTCGAGAAAGTGGACTGAGCAAGCTGTAGGAGCGGCCTTGTGTCGCGAATGGGCTGCGTAGCGGCCCCATGCAAGATCGCCGGGGCTGCGCAGCAGCCCTTTCGCGGCACGAGGCCGCTCCTACACTGACCGGGTGAAGTCCGAATTGCCAGTCAAGGCCAAGCCTACCCGCGCCGGTCAGCCACTACGCCGATCAACACAAGCACCACCAGCAGCACCGGTGCCAGCGCATAGTTGTTGAACTGGCTCAGCCCGCGCACCACCCACGGCGTCGCATAGATGAGCGCCGCGCCGCTGCCGATCATCACCAGCAAAGCCATGAACGGCACGCGCAAGGCGCCGGCCAGGCCGCCCAGGCGGCCTTCGACCCAGGCTTTGATATCGGTGCCGAACAGCACCAGCAGGCAGCCTACCAAGGCCAGCGAAATTTCCGACAGGTTGCTGCGGCTCCAGCGGGAAACGGTCGAGAGCAGGTCAAGCACCAGGTCCATGGGTCATCCTTAATTCAAGAAGTACTGCAGCAGGTCGTTGAGGAACAGCTGCCCGCGCGGGGTGGCCGCCAGACGATCCGGTTCGACCTGTAAAAGGCCCTTTTGTTCGGCGTCACGGCGGGCTTGGGCCAGTTGCGCCAGCGGCAGCCCGGTGCGCGCGGTAAACAGCTCGGCAGGCACGCCATCGCTCAGGCGCAGCGCGTTCATCAGGAACTCGAACGGCAGCTCCTCGGCGGGCAGCAGCTTTTCACCGGCCTTGAAGGGTTTGCCCGGGTTCAGGTAATCCTTGGGCAGGCGTGTCTTCCAGGTGCGCAGAATGCGCCCGTCGGGGAACGACAGCTTGCCGTGGGCGCCGGCACCAATGCCGATAAAGTCGCCAAACTGCCAGTAATTGAGGTTATGCCGGGCGGCGCGCCCGGCCAGCGCGTAGGCCGACACTTCGTACTGGCGGTAGCCGTGCTCGGCCATCAGCGTTTGCCCGGCTTCCTGAATGTCCCACAGGATGTCGTCTTCAGGCAGCTCCGGGGGCTGGCTCCAGAACACCGTGTTCGGCTCCAGGGTCAGCTGGTACCACGACAGGTGCGTCGGGCCAAGCTCGATGGCCTGGCGCAGGTCGCCCAGGGCATCGTCCAGCGACTGGTCGGGCAGGCCGTGCATCAGGTCGAGGTTGAAGTTGTCGAACCCCGCCGCACGGGCCATGCCAGCGGCGCGAATGGCCTCGTCACCGTTGTGGATGCGCCCGAGCTTTTCCAGCTTGGCCGGCTGAAAGCTCTGGATGCCGATGGACAGGCGGTTGATACCCGTCTGCCGGTAGGCCTTGAACTTGTCCTGCTCGAAGGTGCCGGGGTTGGCCTCAAGGGTAATTTCGATATCGGCAGCGAACGGTATGCGCTGCTCGACCCCGCGCAGCAGCCGGCCCAGGGCATCGGCGCTGAACAGGCTCGGGGTGCCGCCGCCAAAGAAGATCGTGCTGATGCTGCGGCCCTGAACCGCGGCCTGTTCCTGGTCGAGGTCGGCGAGCAGGGCATCGATGTAGGCGTCTTCGGGCAGCGTCGGGCCGGCCTGGTGCGAGTTGAAGTCGCAGTACGGGCACTTGCGCACGCACCAGGGAATATGGATATACAGCGACAGCGGCGGCAGCTCGGCAAGGACCAGCCCGGCCGGCTGCGTGGACGGCGTGACGGTCATGCCAGGCCCAGGCGTTGACGCAGCAGGGCCATGGCGCGGGCGCGGTGGCTGAGCTGGTTCTTGTCGACAGGGGCCAGGTCCGCGCTTGAACAGTTGCGCTCCGGCACCCAGAACAGCGGGTCGTAGCCAAAGCCATGCTCGCCGCTGGCGGCGAACAGGATGCTGCCATGCCACAGGCCTTCGCACAGAATCGGCAGCGGGTCATCGGCATGGCGCACCAGCGCCAGCACGCAGACGAACTGCGCGCCACGTTGCTCCTGCGGCACGTCCTTGAGCGCCTCGAGCAGCTTGGCGTTGTTGGCCGCATCGCCCTTGCCGTCGGCATAGCGCGCGGAGTAGATGCCGGGGGCGCCGCCCAGGTAATCCACGGCCAGGCCCGAATCGTCGGCCAGTGCCGGCAGGCCGGAAATGCGCGCGGCGTTGCGCGCCTTCAGGATGGCGTTCTCGACAAACGAAAGGCCGGTTTCTTCAGGCTCGACCTGGCTGAACTCGCCAATCGAGCGCAGTTGCACGGCCTCGCCGAGCATGGCCTGCAGTTCCTTGAGCTTGCCGGCGTTGTGGCTGGCCAGCACGAGTTGGGTAAGGTTCATCATTGCCCTGGGAAGACTTCCTGACTGAAGCTGAGTTTATGGCTGACCCCGCCGGTTTCGACATTCAGGTCGAAGACCAGCGTTTCGGGCTGTTCGATCTTGAACTGGGCGATATAGCCCACCGCGCCACCGTCGCTGACCTGCCTGAACGACAGCGGGCTGCTGCGCCCGGTGAGGTCCTTGACGGTGCCACTGACGACCGCCATGGCCGGTTTGCCGGCCTTGAGCACGGCAATGTTGAGCACGCCCTGGTTCTTGCTGCGTTGGACGCCCACGTTGGTGGCGATTTGCGGCTGCAACATGCTTGAGCTGAAGGCGTTGTAATGCACCGTCACATCGCCAAACACTTCCTTGCGCTCGGGCCTGGCGGCATCGGCTGCCATGGCCGGCAAGGCCAGGCACAGACTGAACAGGGCTACTGCTAGGCGACGCATCATGCCATTTCTCCGTTGGATGACGGTCAGACTGCGAGCTGATGCTCCTGCAAGCCCGGACTGCTGACCCGATAGATACCGATTTCCCCTAGAAGATTAGGCCAAAGCCGGCCGCCCAGCCCATTACGGTGCAGGTGGTCTACGGCCAGCCGGTCGAGCACCTTGGCGTTGCGTGCGCGGCACAGGTTCTCGAAGTCTTCGAAGGTGCAGAAGTGAATGTTCGGCGTGTTGTACCAGGTGTACGGCATGAAGTCCGACACCGGCATGCGCCCTTTGGTCGCCAGGTACCAGCGGCAGCGCCAGTGGCCAAAGTTGGGGAAGGTGATGATGCACTGTCGGCCCACGCGCAGCATTTCGTCGAGGATGCGGTCGGGGTATTCCACGGCCTGCAGCGCCTGGGTCATGACCACCACATCGAAGCTGTTGCTGGCGAAGTTGCCCAGGCCTTTGTCGAGGTCCTGCTCGATGACGTTGACGCCACGGGCTACGCAGTCGGCGATGTTGTCGGCGTCGATTTCCAGGCCGTAGCCGGTGACGTTCTTGCGATCACGCAGCGAGGCCAGCAGTTCGCCGTTGCCGCAGCCAAGGTCGAGTACCCGGCTGCCGGCGGGGATCCAGTCGTGGATGATTTCCAGGTCGGCTCTCATGCGGTCCTCAGAGGGCGATGCGGTTCATGTAGTTGGAGAAACCCTGCATGTAGCGAGGCGTCGGGATCAGGAAGGCGTCGTGGCCATACGGCGAGTCGATGTCCAGGTAGCAGACATTCTTGCGCGCGGCCATCAGCGCATCGACGATCTCCCGCGAACGGGCCGGCGAGAAGCGCCAGTCGGTGGTGAACGACATGATGCAGAAGTTTGCCGTGACCCCGGCCAGGGTGGCCGCCAGGTCGCCGCCGTGGGCTGCGGCCGGGTCGAAGTAGTCCAGCGCCTTGGTCATCAGCAGGTAGGTGTTGGCGTCGAAACGCCCGGAAAACTCCTCGCCCTGATAACGCAGGTAGCTCTCGACCTGGAACTCCACGCTGTGGAAGTCGTAGTTCAGCTTGTCGCTCTTGAGCTCGCGGCCGAATTTCTCGCCCATCGAGTCATCCGACAGGTAGGTGATATGCCCGACCATGCGCGCCAGCATCAGGCCGCGCTTGGGGATCACGCCTTGGTCCTGGAACGAGCCGCCATGGAATTCAGGGTCGGTGAGGATGGCCTGGCGCGCCACTTCGTTGAAGGCGATGTTCTGCGCCGACAGCTTGGGCGCCGAGGCGATGTCAACGCAGTGGCGCACGCGGTCCGGGTAGGTGATGGCCCATTGCAGCGCCTGCATGCCGCCCAGGCTGCCGCCAACGATGGCGGCCCAAGTATGGATACCCAGGCGGTCGGCCAGGCGCGCCTGGCTGTGCACCCAGTCTTCCACGGTCAGTACCGGGAAGTCCGCCCCGTAGGGCTTGCCGGTTGCCGGGTTGATGCTGCTGGGGCCGGTGCTGCCGTTGCAGCCGCCGAGGTTGTTCAGGCTGACCACGAAGAAGCGATTGGTGTCGATCGGCTTGCCTGGCCCGATGCAGCTGTCCCACCAGCCCGGCTTGCGGTCGGTGGCTGCGTGGTAGCCGGCAGCGTGATGGTGGCCAGACAGTGCGTGGCAGATGAGCACGGCGTTGCTGGCGCTGGCATTGAGCTGGCCGTAGGTTTCGTAGATGAGTTCGTACGAGGCCAGCGAGCGGCCACAGGCCAGGGCCAACGGTTCATCGAACCGGGCGATCTGGGGGGTTACCAGACCGACGGAATCTTCGGGAAAGACTGTGGACATCGACCCTGCTCACGCTTGACGGAGGCGTAAGTCTAAAGAGCGCTACCCCCTGCGGCAAGCAATGGCTTGCCACAGGGGCCGTGCGGCTTAGATCATCCGCCACAGCTCTTGCGGCATGCCGGCATAGGCGGCCAGGGCAGGCATGATGAACGACTGGATCACCTGGATGGCGATAAAGGCGAAGATCGGCGAAATATCCATGCCGCCCAGGTTCGGCACCAGGCGGCGGAACGGCGCCAGTACCGGCTCTGCAATCTGGTTGGCCAGCTCGGCGGCGGGGTTGTGGCTGTTGGGCGCAACCCACGAGACGATCACCATGACGATCATCGCCACCCAGAAGATTTTCAGGAACAGCGAGGTAATGCCAAGGATCGCCCACATCAGCAGGTGCAGCACATCACCGAAGGTGCCGTAGGTGACCATCAGCACGAAGGCCATCAGCAGCGCCTGGATGATGATCGCCAGCAGCAGCGACGAGGTATCCAGGCCGGCAATGCTCGGCACTATGCGGCGCAGCGGCTTGAGCAGCGGCTGGGTGGCGCGCACGGCGAACTGGCTGAGTGGGTTGTAGAAGTCGGCCTTGACCAGTTGCAGCACAAAGCGCAGCAGGACAATCACCAGGTACAGGCTGACCAGGGTTTGCACCACGAAAATCGCAGCGCCTGACAGTGCATTCATTCAACGGCTCCTTATTTGCCCAATTGTTCGGCGAGTTCGGCGGAACGCTGGGCGGCGGCTTGCAGTGCTTGTTCGACGATGGCCTCGAAACCGCTGGCCTGGAACGACTTGATGGCCGCTTCCGTGGTGCCGGCAGGCGAGGTGACGCGGCGGCGCAGTTCGGCGGCGTCGACGTCGCTGGCCACCGCCATGTGTGCGGCGCCCAAGGCGGTTTGCAGGGTCAGTTGCGAGGCGGTTTCGCGCGGCAGGCCGAGTTTTTCGCCGGCAGCGGTCATGGCTTCGATCAACAGGAAGAAATACGCCGGGCCACTGCCGGAAACGGCGGTCACGGCATCGAGTTGCTGTTCTTGCTCAAGCCACAGCGCCGTGCCCACGGCCGACAGCAACTGCTCGGCCTGCTGGCGTTGTTCGGCAGACACCTGCTCGGTGGCGTACAGGCCGCTGGCGCCTTGGCGCAGCAGCGACGGGGTGTTAGGCATGCAGCGCACTACCGCAATGTTGCCAAGCCAGGCTTGCAGGCTGGCGCAGGTGATGCCGGCGGCAATCGACACGACCAGCTGGCCGGCCTTGAGGCTGGGCTTGAGGGTTTCGCAAACCGCTTTCATCACCTGCGGCTTGACCGCCAGCACGATGACGTCGGCGCCCTCGATAGCCTCGGCGTTGTGCTCGAAGGTTTCGATGCCGTGTTCGGCCTTGATGCGGCTGCGGGTTTCGGCGCCCGGGTCGCTTGCGCGAATGTGCGCGGCATCCAGGCCCTGGGCGCGCAGGCCGCCGATCAGGCTGGCGGCCATGTTGCCGGCGCCGATAAAGGCAATACGAGTCTTGCTCATGTCAGGTCCTTGTGCGAAAGCGTGAGTTAAGCATGGATTCAGGGCTGGCCGTAATCGCGCGCACCGAACAGGGCGGTGCCGATACGCACCCAGGTCGCCCCTTGGGCGATGGCGGCTTCAAGGTCATGGCTCATGCCCATCGACAGGGTGTCCAGGCCCAGGCCCAACTGGGCCTGCAACTGCGCCAGGGTGGCAAACGCCGCCTCTTGCTCGGCGCGCACCTCGGTGGGCTCCGGGATTGCCATCAGCCCGCGCAGGCGCAGGCCAGGCAGGGCGCTGACGGCTGCGGCCAGGGCTGGCAGGTCGGCGGGGGCACAGCCGGATTTGCTCGCCTCGCCGCTGACGTTCACCTGCAAGCACACATTGAGCGCGGGCAGGCCGGCCGGGCGTTGTTCGCTGAGGCGCTGGGCGATTTTCAGGCGGTCCACGGAATGTACCCAATCGAAGTGCTCGGCGATGGCCTTGGTCTTGTTCGATTGGATGGGGCCGATGAAGTGCCAGATCAAGGGCAGGTCAGACAGTTCCTGTTGTTTTGTCAGGGCTTCCTGCAGGTAGTTCTCGCCAAAATCGGCCAGGCCTGCGGCGTAGGCCTCGCGGATCGCGGCGGCGGGCTTGGTCTTGCTGACAGCCAGCAATTGCACGGCAGCCGGGTCACGGCCTGAAGCCATCGCTGCAGCGTGGATGCGGGCGTTAATGGCGCTAATGTTGTCTGCTAGGGTGGACATGGATCGTCGCCGCCGGTGTTGGAGTCTGCGGCATTCTACCTGCTTGATGGCCGTTGGGGAGTCTCATGGATGTGACTGACTTGTTGCGCCGGGCCGTGTTGGCCGGGGCCAGCGACTTGCACTTGGCAGCCGGTGAGAGCCCGCTGCTGCGCGTTGACGGCGAGCTGCAACGCCTGGCTTGCCCGGCTGTGCCAGCCGATGCCCTGGAGCGGGCGCTCACCGGCCTGCTCGATGCGGCCCAGCGGGAGCGCTGGGGGGCTGGCGATGAGCTGGACCTGGCCTTGAGCCTGCCGGCACTTGGGCGTTTTCGCCTGAACCTGTACCGCCAGCGCAACGGCCCGGCGCTGAGCGCTCGGGTAATCGCGACGCAGGTGCCTGATGTCGACCATTTGGGGCTAGGCGATGTATTTCAGGGCATTGCGCAATGCCGCGACGGCCTGGTGCTGGTGGCTGGCGCCACGGGCAGCGGCAAGTCCAGTACCTTGGCGGCGCTGCTCGGGCGGCTGAACCGCGAGCAGCCGTTGCACATCGTCACCCTTGAAGACCCCATCGAGTTTATCCACAGCAGCCAGTCGGGCCTGGTCAGCCAACGCGAGGTCGGGGTGCATAGCCGCGACTTCGCCCAAGGCCTGCGCAGTGCGCTGCGCCAGGACCCGGATGTCATCATGATTGGCGAGCTGCGCGACCTTGAGAGTATCCGCCTGGCGCTGCGCGCCGCCGAGACCGGGCATCTGGTGCTGGCCACGGTGCATACGCGCTCGGCAGCGAGCTGCGTCGACCGGCTGGTGGATGTGTTTGCCGCTGAGGAAAAGCCACTGGTGCGGGCGATGCTTGCCGAGTCGCTGCGCGTGGTGGTGGCCCAGGTGCTGGTGCGGCGCAAAGGGGGCGGGCGAGTGGCAGCGCGCGAAGTGCTGGTGGCGACGCCTGCGGTGCGCAACCTGATCCGCGAAGGGCGCATGGCGCAGTTGCCGTCGATTATGCAAGCTGGAGCGGCGCAGGGCATGCGTACCCTGGAGGGGGCGATGCAGGCGTTGCAGGCGCAGGGTTTGGTTGCTGACCACAACCACAAGCGACACGGGATGCTGTAGGAGCGGCCTTGTGCCGAGAAAGGGCTGCGTAGCGGCCCCAGCAATTGTGTGTGATGCCAAAATCCTGGGGCCGCTACGCAGCCCTTTCGCGACACAAGGCCGCTGCTACACGAGGCTGCGTAAGGCAGGATGTTGCTGCAGTCTCAGCGCTTGGCCAGGCGCAGGGCCTGTTGCTCTTTGGGCAATACCCGCTTGGCGACCACGTAGTGCTTCTGCCAGTAAGGTTTGCTGAGGTTGTCGATGCTTACCCGTTTGCCGGTGCGCGGCGCATGGATGAAGCGGTCGTTACCCAAGTAGATGGCAACGTGGTTTACCCGGCGGCTTTTGATGTTGAAGAAGATCAGGTCGCCCGGCTTGAGCTCGCCGCGCTGCACTTTGACACCCTGGCCCTCGGCCATGGCATTGGAGGTGCGCGGCAGGTCGATGTCGGCCACGTCGTTGAACGCGTACTTGACCAGGCCGCTGCAGTCGAAGCCCTTTTTCGGGCTGCTGCCACCCCAACGGTAGGGCGTGCCCAGTACATTGACTGCACGGCTGAGCACTTCGCTGCTCTGCTTGGGCGACATGGCCACCGCTTGCAGGCCCTGCTGGCGCGCGGCGTTGTTGGGCCGGGCGCGCACGCTGGCGCTGCTGCGGTAGTGCACCGGGGCACGTTTTACCGTGGCTTCGGCGTTTGAGGTGTAACCGGTGAACCCGCTGGGCAGACGTTGCTCACGATTGGTGGCGTGGGCCGCCAGCGGTAAAAGAAGGCAGAGGGTCAGCCATGGCTTGATGAAAGGCGGCATGTTGAAGCTCTTATAGGTGTTGGCGCGCAACTTTATAACAGCTTTTTGCTCAAACTTCGGTCCGCTGGTCGATTACGCACGTACCATATGTCGGGTAGAAACAGAAAAGTCACATTTTTCGTTAGAAAATTTTCGGCTAACCCATGAGGGCTTGGAATGAATGGTTATCCACCAAACGGGGCGGTGAACGACACCCACAGCAAGGTGCTCGGCTACCTGCTGTGGATCTTCGGCTTCACCGGGGCCCACCGCTTTTACTATGGCAAACCGATCACCGGGACGATCTGGTTCTTCACCCTGGGCCTTCTGGGCATCGGCTGGCTGATCGACCTGTTTCTGATTCCGTCGATGGACCGCGAAGCGGACATGCGTTTTCAGTCAGGCAGCGTCGATTACAACCTGGCATGGCTGTTTTTGACGTTCCTGGGGATTTTCGGCGCGCACCGTTTGTACCAAGGCAAATGGATCAGTGCGCTGGTCTACTTCTTTACCGGCGGGCTGTTCCTGCTGGGCGTGCTGTATGACTTCTGGACGCTCAACAGCCAGGTTTCGCAGGTTAACGCGGAACGGCGCAGGGTCTGACCCGAAGCCATCAAAAAAGGCCTTGTCGCACGCTGGCGGCAAGGCCTTTTCGGTTACTGCCGGCGCTGTTGCAGCAGCAGGTTGCTGAAACCTGCCCCGGACAGTTGCTTCTGCGCCACGGTCAGCTGTTCACGGTTGCTGAACGGCCCGACCATGACCCGGTACCAGGTTTCTTCCTTGACCGTCCCCGATTCTACCTTGACCGCCTGGCCGAGCAGGATGATCTGCGCGCGTACCTTGTCGGCATCGGCCTGCTTGCGGAACGAGCCTGCCTGCAAGAAGAACTGCGTGGTGGCGGCCGGCTTGATCACCGGTGGTGCCGGTGGCGGGGTTTGCCCCTGTAGCGCGGCCTGGGCGCGGGCGGTGTCGATCTTTGCCGCTTCTGCCGGGGTTACCGGTGTGGTCGGCACCACGGGGACCGGTGGCGTCTTCTCCGGCACCGCCTCGGGCGGCACGATGACTTCCGATTCAGGCAGCAAGGTGTAGAAGTCGTACTTGGGCTTGATCGGTTGCTGTACCGCAGGCGCGGTGCTCTTGCTCGCCTCGGTGACGCGGTCGGCCTTCTGCTGGTCTGGCTTGGTGCGCTTGATGTCGCCACCGCCGCCGGGTTCGAGTTTCATCAAAAAGACGATGAATGCGCCCACGGTCAGCCCGACCGCCAGCCATACCCACCCAGGGATCGGCTGCTTGGCGGCGGGTTGATGGCGGCTGGCGCCGCGCCTGGGTGCGGGTTTTTTCTTCGCAGCCAACTTACATGCGCTCCAAGGTTTCCAGGCCCAGCAATTCCAGGCCCTGCTTGAGGGTGCGGCCGGTCAGGGCAGCCAGGCGCAGGCGGCTCTGTTGTTGCTCAGGGCTTTCGGCGGTGAGGATCGGGCAGTTCTCGTAGAAGCTCGAGAACAGGCCGGCCAGGTCGTAGAGGTAGCTGCACAGCACGTGCGGCGTGCCTTTTTCGGCAACGTTGTTCAACACTTCGCCAAACTGCGCCAGGCGCGCTGCCAGGTCCTGCTCGTGGGCAGCTTGCAGCACGATGCTGCCATCCACCTCGTCGAAGCCCTTGCCCAGCTTGCGGAACACGCCGGCGACGCGGGTGTAGGCATACAGCAGGTAAGGTGCGGTATTGCCCTCGAAGTTGAGCATCAGCTCGAAGTTAAAGCTGTAGTCGCTGGTGCGGTGCTTGGACAGGTCGGCGTATTTCACCGCGCCGATACCGACCACTTCACCGATGTGGCGCAGGTCGTCTTCGGCGAGGGTCGGGTTCTTATCCTTGACCAGCGCGTAGGCGCGCTCCTTGGCTTCGTTGAGCAGGTCGATCAGCTTGACCGTGCCACCGTCGCGGGTCTTGAACGGGCGGCCGTCGGCGCCGTTCATGGTGCCAAAGCCCATGTGCTCCATTTGCATCGGGTGGCCGACGAAGCCTGCGCGGCGGGCCACTTCGAACACCTGGTTGAAGTGCAGGGCCTGGCGCTGGTCGACGAAATACAGGGCGCGGTCGGCCTTGAGCACGTTGCTGCGATAGCGCACGGCGGCGAGGTCGGTGGTGGCATACAGGTAGCCACCATCGGCCTTCTGTACGATCACCGGCAGAGGCTCGCCTTCGCTGTTCTTGAATTCTTCGAGGAACACGCACTGCGCGCCTTGGTCTTCGACCAGCAGGCCCTTGGCCTTGAGGTCGCTGACCACATTGGCGAGGTCGGCGTTGTAGGCGCTTTCGCCCATCACGTCGGCCATGCTCAGTTTGACGTTGAGCAGCTCGTAGGTTTTCTGACAGTGCGACAGCGAGATGTCCTTGAAGCGCGTCCACAGCGCCAGGCACTCGGCATCGCCGGCCTGCAGCTTGACCACCAGGCCGCGCGCGCGGGTGGCGAACTCTTCAGACTCGTCGAAACGTTTTTTCGCTGCGCGGTAGAAGTTCTCCAAGTCCGACAGCTCGTCGCTGGTGATCGGGTTTTCTTCAAGGTAGGCCAGCAGCATGCCGAACTGGGTACCCCAGTCGCCCACGTGGTTCTGGCGGATGACCTCGTCACCGAGGAACTCCAGCACCCGCGCGACGCTGTCACCGATGATGGTCGAGCGCAGGTGGCCGACGTGCATCTCTTTGGCCAGGTTCGGCGCCGACAGGTCAACCACGACCTTCTGCGCAGCGCCGGCCTTGCGCACACCCAGGTGGCCATCGGCCAGGGCGGCATCCAGGCGGCTGGCCAGGGCGTCGGTGTTCTGGAAGAAGTTGAGGAAGCCCGGGCCGGCGATCTCGACCTTGGTGATATCGGCGCTGGCCGGCAGTGCAGCGATGAGCTTTTCAGCCAGGTCGCGCGGCTTCATGCCAGCAGGCTTGGCCAGCATCATGGCGATGTTGCTGGCGAAGTCGCCGTGGGTTTTGTCACGGGCGTTTTCCACCTGGATCGCCGGCGTCAGGCCTTCAGGCAGCACACCTTCGGTGACGAGTTGGGTGAGGGCTTGCTGGATCAGCTGGCGAATGGTGTCTTTCATGGGGGTCTCTTTTCGACCGCAAGCGCGGTAAGCGCTTCGATGCGCAGGTGGAAAAACTGGGCATTATCCGTTGCCCGGGTCAGCTTGCCAACCATTGCGCGGCAAGCGTCGAGCTCAGTACAGGTCGACCGGGTCGACGTCCAGTGACCAGCGGACCTGGCGGCCTGACGGGAGCTGCTCCAACACTAGCAACCAGGCACTGATCAGTCGATGCAGTGGCGCCCGGGCGTTGGCCTGGAGCAATAGTTGTGCGCGATAACGGCCCGCCCGTCGCTCCATGGGCGCAGGTACCGGGCCGAGCAGTTCGATGCCTTGCAGGCCTTGTTCGTTCACTACGCGTTCGGCAGCAGCGCAGGCTTCGTCGAGAAACCCCTCGGCTTGGCCGGGCTTGTGCGCATCGGCGCGCAGCAGCGCCAGGTGGGCAAAGGGTGGCAGGCCGGCGGCGCGGCGCTCGCTCAGGGCTTGTTCGGCGAAGGCGAAATAGCCCTGCTCGGTGAGTTGCACCAGCAGCGGATGGTCGGCCAAGTGGGTCTGCACGATGACCTTGCCCGGCTCTTCGGCGCGGCCGGCGCGGCCCGCCACCTGCACGATCAGTTGGGCCATGCGCTCGCCGGCGCGAAAATCGCCAGAGAACAGCCCGCCGTCGGCATCGAGAATCGCCACCAAGGTGACCCGGGGGAAGTGGTGCCCCTTTGCCAGCATCTGGGTGCCGACCAGAATGCTCGGCTGGCCGCGCTGGATGGTGGTGAACAGGTTGTGCATGGCGTCCTTGCGCGAGGTGCTGTCGCGGTCCACACGCAGGATCGGGTATTCGGGGAACAGCACCTTCAAGCGCTCTTCGGCGCGCTCGGTGCCGGCGCCGACCGGGCGCAGGTCCACGTGGGCGCACTGCGGGCATTGCAGTGGCAGGCGCTCGTCATAGCCGCAATGATGGCAACGCAGCACCGCCGAGCGTTGGTGCACGGTCATGCGTGCATCGCAGCGCGGGCACTCGCTGAGCCAGCCGCAGTCGTGGCATAGCAGAGTTGGGGCGAAGCCGCGGCGGTTGAGGAACACCAACACCTGCTGGCCGGCTTCCAAGGTCTGGCGGATGGCCTGTTGCAGCGGGCCGCTGATGCCGCTGTCCAGCGGCAGGCTGCGCACGTCCAGGCGCAGAAAGCGCGGCGCCTTGGCGCCGCCGGCGCGCTGGTTCATGCGCAGCAGCCCGTAACGGCCGCTGTGGGCATTGTGCAGGCTTTCGAGCGACGGCGTGGCCGAACCCAGCAGGATTGGAATGTTCTCCTGGTGGGCGCGCACCACGGCCAGGTCGCGGGCGTGATAGCGCAGGCCTTCCTGCTGTTTATAAGAGCCGTCGTGCTCTTCGTCGATGATGATCAGGCCGGGGTTCTTCATCGGCGTGAACAGCGCCGAGCGGGTGCCGATAATAATGTCGGCCTCGCCGTCGCGTGCGGCCAGCCAGGCGTCCAGGCGCTCGCGGTCGGCCACGGCCGAATGCAGCAGGGCGATGCGCGCATTGAAGCGCTGTTCGAAGCGCTGCAAGGTCTGCGGGCCAAGGTTGATCTCGGGGATCAGGATCAGCGCCTGCTTGCCGGCTTCGAGGGTCTCGCGGATCAGTTGCAGGTAGACCTCGGTCTTGCCGCTCCCGGTCACCCCCGCCAGCAGGAACGCGTGGAAGGCGCCAAAGCCCGAGCGTACCGCCTCGAAGGCGGCGCGTTGTTCGTCGTTCAGCGGCAGTTCCGGCTGCGCCAGCCAGTGCTCGTGGCGCGGCGCGGGGAGGTGGCGGCGCACTTCGATGTTGACCAGGTCCTTGGCCAGCAGCAGGTCGAGGCTGTCCTTGTTCAGGCCCAGCTTGCTCAGCAGGCTGTGGGCCACGCCGTGAGGGTGCTGCGACAGCGTTTTCAGGGCCTCGCGCTGGCGCGGGGCGCGGGCAATGCGCGGGTCATCCAGGCGGGCGCCGGGGGTGCTGTGCCAGAAGCGCTCCTGGCGCGTCTCGGCGGCCTCGCCCTGGCGCAGCAGGGTCGGCAGGGCCCAGCTCAGGGTGTCGCCAAGGCTGTGCTGATAGTACTGGGCGGTCCACAGGCACAGCTTGAACAGCGCAGGCGGGATGGGCGAGACCGGGTCGAGCAGCGCGCTGGCAGGCTTGAGCTTGTCAGCAGGCACCTCGCTTTTTTCTGCTACTTCCACCAGCACGCCGATCATCTCGCGGCGGCCGAACGGTACGCGGATGCGCATGCCCGGCGTGAGCGCCTGGCGGGCCATGCTCGCCGGCGCCTGATAGTCGAACAGGCGGCGCAAGGGCGAGGGCAGGGCAAGGCGCAGGATGACGTCGGACACGCGAAAGGTCTCTGGAGGGCGTTTCTGTAATCGGGCGAGCCTAGCAGACGACAGTCGGTGCACGCGACAACTTGCGCTGCGGCTGCGCTCTGGTATTATTCCCCGCCTAATTACGTGCGGTATTCAACAAATGGTTGTTGGGTGGCGGCACGCAGCTCGAGGAAGTGACCATGAAAGCCAATATTCATCCGAACTACGAAGTAGTTGCAGTCACCTGCAGCTGCGGCAGCAAATTCGAAACCCGTTCGACCCTGGCCAAGCCGCTGGCGATCGACGTGTGCTCGCAGTGCCACCCGTTCTACACCGGTAAGCAAAAAGTCCTGGACACCGGTGGCCGCGTACAGAAGTTCGCCGACCGCTTCGGCATGTTCGGTGCCAAGAAGTAATAATGCGCATGGCGAGGCCTTCGGGGTTCGCATTGCTGCAAAAGAAGGCGCCCCTTGTGGGCGCTTTTTTTGTGGCCGCGCTTTGGCATTTCCCGGCCCTGGCGTTCTGCCCGCTGCCTGAACGAGCGCAGCAGGTGGCGGTGCGCGCAGTGGTAGATGGCGATACCGTGCGCCTGGTCGATGGCCGCAGCGTGCGACTGATTGGCATCAATGCTCCTGAAATCGGGCGCAGGGGCCGCGCCAGCGAACCCTATGCCGAGGCTGCTCGGCTGCGTCTTCAGGCCCTGATCAAGGCCAGCGACGGCAAGGTTGGGCTGGTTCCGGGCACTGAGCACAAGGACAAATATGGCCGTACTTTGGCGCATATATATGGCCGGGGCGGCAACAATCTTGAAGCACAACTGCTCAGCGAGGGGCTCGGCTACCGGGTGGCCGTAGCGCCCAATGTCGCCCTGGCAGGCTGCCAGCAGCAGGCGGAGCAGGTGGCTCGGCAGGCCCGGTCTGGGCTGTGGCAGCACTCCCCCGTGCAACGTGCCGATACCCTGAAACGCAGCGGGTTCGCGCTGCTCAAGGGGCGTATAACCCACGTTGCGCGCAACCGGGGCGGTACTTGGCTTGAGCTGGACAACACCGTGGTGCTGCATATTCCCGCTCGTCTGCAGCGGCACTTTCCTGGGCGCTTTGTGGATAACCTGAAGGGGCGCCAGGTTGAAGCGCGCGGCTGGGTGAAGGACCGCAGCGGCAGCCGCAAAGCCAAGCCAGGCCAGCGCCGCTGGCTGCTGCCGCTGACCGATCCGAGCATGCTGACGGCCCTGTCTGGTTAAATAGTTGTAGACAGTATGCTTATGGATTGTACACACTGGCTTTTCCTAAGCCCCGTGGGTTTTAGCGTAAAGTCGTAGGCCGCAGGCCTTGACACTTGTGACCGGGCAGTCTTGTCGCCCCCCGGCACTTTGCGTATCCTCGGCGGTCCGTCAGAACAGTAAATAGCGGAATGCCCATCATGTCAGACCTGAAAACCGCCGCTCTCGAATACCACGCCCAGCCCCGTCCAGGGAAACTGAGCGTCGAGCTCTCCAAGCCAACTGCCACTGCCCGTGACCTCGCCCTGGCCTATAGCCCAGGCGTCGCCGAGCCTGTGCGCGAGATCGGCCGTGATCCGGAGCTGGCCTACAAATACACCGGCAAGGGCAACCTGGTAGCGGTGATCTCCGATGGCACCGCTATCCTCGGTCTGGGTGACCTGGGCCCGCTGGCCTCGAAGCCGGTCATGGAAGGCAAGGGCGTTCTGTTCAAGCGTTTCGCCGGCATTGACGTATTCGACATCGAAGTCGAATCGGAAAGCCCGCAAGCTTTCATCGACACCGTTCGCCGCATCTCGATCACCTTCGGTGGTATCAACCTTGAAGACATCAAGGCCCCAGAGTGCTTCGAAATCGAACGCACCTTGATCGAGCAGTGCGACATTCCGGTCTTCCACGATGACCAGCACGGCACCGCCATCGTTACCGCGGCCGGCATGATCAACGCCCTGGAAATCGCCGGCAAGAAGCTCGAAGAAGCCAAGATCGTCTGCCTGGGTGCCGGTGCTGCCGCCATCTCCTGCATGAAGCTGCTGGTAAGCATGGGCGCCAAGGTCGAGAACATCTTCATGATCGACCGTAGCGGCGTGATCCACGCTGGCCGCGACGACCTGAACCAGTACAAGGCCCAGTTCGCCCACGCGACCGACAAGCGCACCCTGGCCGACGCCCTGAACGGCGCCGACGTGTTCGTTGGCCTGTCCGGCCCGAACCTGCTGAGCGCTGAAGGCCTGAAGTCGATGGCTGCCAACCCGATCGTGTTCGCTTGCTCGAACCCAGACCCGGAAATCGCTCCAGAGCTGGCTCACGCCACTCGCGACGACGTGATCATGGCGACCGGTCGTTCCGACTACCCGAACCAGGTCAACAACGTACTGGGCTTCCCGTTCATCTTCCGTGGTGCCTTGGACGTCCGCGCCAAGCGCATCAACGAAGAAATGAAGATCGCTGCTGCCATCGCCCTGAAAGATCTGGCCAAGCTGCCGGTGCCGAAGGAAGTGTGTGAGGCCTACGGCGTTCAGGCGCTGGAGTTCGGCCGTGAGTACATCATCCCGAAACCACTGGATGCGCGTCTGATCACTGTTGTTTCCGATGCCGTGGCCAAGGCCGCCATCGAATCCGGCGTGGCGACCCTGCCGTATCCGAAGCACTACCCGCTGAAAAGCGTGGATGAAGTGTTCAACGGCTGATCCTGCCGTCGCCACATGAAAAAGCCCCGACTCGCGAGAGCCGGGGCTTTTTTTCGTCTGCGGCTTGCGCCAGCTGTAGGAGCGGCCTTGTGTCGCGAAAGGGTCGCGCAGCGGCCCCGGCGATTTTGCATGAGGCCAAAATCTCGGGGCCGCTG
>NZ_JABWRG010000160.1:0-4718 GCF_014268825.1 Pseudomonas sp. SWRI51
ACGTTCTTCTCAGTCAGACTGACGTCGGTGTCAACCTTCACGTCTGGGCTGCGGGTGATGCTTTCACCCGGCCGGACGACCGCATTACTGAGGGTCTGGGTGCCAGTGATACTGACGTCACCGCCGGCCTGAACCACCGCCTGGGTGGCAACATCGCCTGATGTCTGGACGACGCTGTAGCCAGTGCGCACGCCGATCCTGATCGAACTCAGCGGCATCGTGGTGGGCTTGTAACTTGCCGAATCCGGGTTGTGATAATTGTTGTAGGTGGGGATACGGGCGACGAAGCCGTAGTACTCGTTACGGTCTTTGGTGTAGACGTAATAACCGGAGGTACGCTGCTCACCACCACCGGCGCCCGTGTTCCAGAAGTTGCTGGCGGTGATGGACAGGTCGTTCACCGCTGAAACGGTGCTGTATTGGTTGTCGAAAGACTCGCCGCTGAAGCTGAGGTAGCCACCAGCGACCAGATTTGCGCGCGCAGAGTCTTCGGTTATCTGGGTACCGTAGACCTCAACCACACGGTAGTCGGCTTCACAGTGTTCGCCTTTGCAGTCGTCAGTGTTCATCAGCCTGATCGAACCTGACACCTGCTGCAGGCTGGTTTTGAACACTTCCTTGCGGTTGATCAGGCTGTCGGCCAGAAGGCGCATGTCGCCGGCGCTTTCCAGTGTGCCGGAGATGTTCTCGATCAGGCTTGCCCGCTGCTGGCTGGCGTCCTTGGCGATGTCCAGGGAGCCGAGGCTGTACAGGGTGCCGCGCAGGTTGGTCAGGCTGTCGGTATGCACCAGCATATCGGCGCCACTGAAGATCAAGCCATCCTGGTTGAGCAGCGTTTGCGACTCGACGCTCAACTGCTGGCCAGCCCCTAGGGTGCCGGTGTTGGTCAGGTTGTCGACCTGCAGCACGAGGTCGTTGGCTGCGGTGATGCGCCCGGCGTTCACCAGGCTGGTGCCAAGGTGGTAGGTGCCCTCGCCGGCGCTTCGAACGTCGGCATGTTCACCGAAGCTCGCGCTGGTCGCGCTGATGGTCATGTCGCCCTGGCTCAGCAGGCTGCCGTTGCCGCTGTAGGTGCCGGTCAGGATCAGCTCCAGCGAGCCATTGGTTTCGATGTGCCCATCGTTGACCCAACTGCCGCCACTGGCTTCGATCGACTCAGCCGAGAGCAGCTTGCCGTCGGCGGTCTGAATCAGTTTGCCAACCTTGAGCGTCAGTTTTTTTGCCTGCAGGGCGCTGGTGTTGGTCCAGTCGTCAACCTCCAGGCTGAGCGCGCCGTTGGTAATGAAACTGCCACCTGCCTGGCCGGCATCGGCGAGGCTAACGTCAAAACCCTGATCGCCGGCATGGCGCAGAGCGCCACCTTGGTTGCTCAGCCCCATGCTGTTCAGGGCGAAGCTGGCGTTGTTGATTTCCACAAGGCCGGCATCGTTGTTGAACAGGCCGCCCAAGGTGAATTGGCTCTTGCCATCGCTCCCCAGCGCCCGCAGTTGGCCCTTGGTGTTGCTTGCGGAGCCTGCATTGATCTCAAGGCTGTCCGCTGCTTCGACCAAGCCCTCGTCGTTGTTCAGAGCGCCTTCGAGGGCCAGGACGATCTGCTGGCCATTGACGGTGCCCTTGCGGTTGTCGAGCGAAGCCGCCGTTACCTTGAGCGGCCCTTCCTGGGCCTGCAGCACGCCTTGCTGGTTGATCAGTTCACCCGCTTTCAGGTCGAGTTGGCCGCTACCGGCGATGACTTTACCGAGGGTATTGTCGAGCGCTTTGGTGGTCGTGACGTCCACGCCTGCTTTACTGGCCTGCAAGGTGCCGCCCTGGTTGTCCAGGCTCTCTGCTCGAACCGTCAGGGTGGCGGCCTTGCTCAGTATCAAACCGTCGTCGCTGTTGTTCAGCGCCTGCTCAACCGTGATCTCCATCGCCTGCTGACTGAGCAGCACACCGCCAAGGTTCGTCAGCGAACCGGCCTTGATCGTTGCCTGGCCTGCTGCTATCTGAGCGCCCGTATTGTCGAGCGACTGCAGGTCGGTGCTGAGGGCGCCAGTGGCGACAATCTTGCCGCGGTTGGTCAGCTCGCCGCCGTTGATCTCAAGGGCGCCGTGGATGTTGCTGCTACCGTCGGCATTGACACCGGCTTGCACGCTGCCTTGGTTGACGATGTGCTGGCCGCCCAGGCGCACTTCATCGCGGGCTGCCAGGCTTTTGTCCTGCTCCAAGGTCAGCTTGTCTTGTGCTTGCACGTTGGCCTTGCCGCCGGCATAGGCGCTGTCGGTGAGCGTAATGTCCTGGGCCTGGATGTCGAGGTTGCCACTTGCCGATATGCGAGCGGTCGTCACCTCACCATTGGCGTCGATCTGAATATCGCCCGCGCTGGCAACCAGGTCGCCCGCCGTTTTGACCCCGACGCCTTCCTCGGTGCCGACCAGGCGGATGGCGCCCGCGTACATGCCGCCAAGTGCCGAGGCATCGATGGCCAACTGCGGCTTGGTGCTGCCGTCATCCGCGCGGGCGACCGCATCGAGGGTCTTGGCATCGACGTCGTTGCGCCCGGCGACGATGGTCAGCTTCTTCGCGTGGATCTGGGCATTGATCTGCGCGGACCGCGTGATGATCTCGACGCTGTCGATGTTGCTGGCGTTCAGACCAGTCCCCTCGATGGCGACCGTACCGTCATCGACCTGGAAGCGCTCCAGGCGCCCTCCCTTGCCGATCACCGGCTTGCCCGTGGTCAAAGTCGCCTGGGGTGTATTGATGAAGCCGCAGCCGCTGCAGGTGATGCCGTAGGGGTTGGCGACGATGACACGGGCAGACTGCCCGGCCACCTCGGTGTAGCCCTTGAGCTGGCTGGGGCTGCCGCCGATAACTTCGTTGAGGATGACCTGTGCCGAGCCGCTTTTGGTCAAGTTCGGGTTGCCGATGACATGGCCGCCCAACTGCGTGTACGACGTTTGCGTCGACCCGTTGTTGAGGATGAGCCCTTGTGTGCCGACGTTGTAGTCATGGAAGACGTTATGGGACAGCCCTGTGCCGTTCGGTGTGGCAATGTTGATGACCTGCACGCCATTGGCCGAATGGTCGAGCTTGACGCCCGGCGTCACCACGACGATGCCCTCGGCCTGCGCCCAGAGGGGCTGCCAGAACATGACGTTGGCCAACAGGAAAGCGAGCGCCCGAGTAGGGATACCCCAGAATCGGTCGCGGGGTTGCTCGGCCGCAGTCAAAAGGCGTGCGAACGGGAAATGAGAACGGGCATCCATGCAGGAGATCTCGGTAGAGTTGGTTCAGAAGAACAGGTCAAGGCGGAAATAAATCGGCGCTTCACGCTCGGTCAGTGCATCGGGGCGTTCGAGTGAGCGTGCGAATGTCACGCTGGTGGCCACGTGTTGACCGCGGGCGAACAGCTCCAGCGAATGGCTGGACATGCGCCCATGCTGGTCTGCGTTGTATTGATCGCCGCGAATCACGCCCACGTCGTAGCCAAGGCTGGTGCCGTACTCGGCGATGACGGGCCGTAGCCATGCCAGCGACACCGGCCGGGTCCAACGCAGGTCGGTGCGCCAGTAACCGCCGCTGTCTCCCGACAGCGACTGGTCCTTGTACCCACGGATCGACGACTGCCCACCCAGGCTGGTGCGCTGGGAGCTGAACAGCACATCTTCGCTGCGCTGGCCGGTCATCAGGCTGGTCAAACTGAATGACTCGCCCCACAGCTCGAAAGGCTGCTGGTAGGTCGCGGTGGCGCTGTACTTGCGGTAGCGCGCGACCGGCTCACCTGCACGCGGATGGCCGTTATCCTGAGCATCAAGCAGGCCAATACCTTGCTGCATGCCCAGGTCGAAGTTGACGAACGCGTTGCCGATGCGGCGGCCGTGATTGATGCCGAACTGCGCTTCGCTGATCCGATTGCTGCTGAACGTGAGCTTGCTGTCTTCGATGAAATTGTTGGTTCGCAGGTAGGAAATGCCGCTGCTCAGGGACGTCTTGCTCACTGCATCACGATGGACCACCCGCTCGGCTAGGAAGGCGTGGGTCTGGGTATCGCCGGTCTGCTTGAAGTTGTAGCCATTGACCGGAATCTGCGAACGGTACTCGCTCTGGCTCAGGCTGTAGGTGAAGTTCCACCATCCCCAGGGCACGTTGTAGTAAAGCGCCGTGCTGCGCGAGGTATGTTGATGGTCGGTCATCGCATCGTGGTTGCCTCGCAACGACAACTGGTCGGCCAGCCCCAGCGGGTTGTCCCAGTCGAGGGTCAGGCCCATCTGTTGCTCGCCAGTGCTGCGCTGCCCGCCATTGTTTCGTGTCAGCCCGGCACGCCAAGGTTTCTGTGGGGTATTGGTGACCTCGACCTCACTACCGCCAACATTCCTGCCCGGCTTGAGCTCCATTTTCGCCTTGTTCGAAGGCAGGCGATTGAGCTGATCGACCATTTGCTCCAGCTCGCGCAGATTAACCAAATCGCCGACATGCCCCGGAAAAGCCATTGAAATCTCGCGATCCGAGAGATGGCTATCAGGGGCAACTTTGACCTGCTCCAGTCGCCCCTCAACGACAAGAATCTGTAAATGTCCAGTTGTCAGCTTTTGCTGAGGCAAATACGCCCGGCTCGTGACCAGGCCCCTCTCGATGTACCGGGCTGTAATCGCCTTGAGCAATGCGTTGAGTTGCGAAACACCGAGGCATTGATTGATGTATGGCCTCAACAGTCGGTCGCGCTCAGGCTCCGATAG
>NZ_JABWRG010000161.1:0-4385 GCF_014268825.1 Pseudomonas sp. SWRI51
CGCGAAAGGGCTGCGAAGCAGCCCCAGCGATTCTGGTGGGTGCTCAGATCCTGGGGCCGCTCCGCAGCCCTTTCGCGGCACAAGGCCGCTCCTACACTGACCGCGTAGACGGCATCGATATGTGGATGGGCGAGCTCTGTGGGAGCTGGCGATAGCCTGCGATGCGCCGCGCCAGCGGCGCTCGATCTTATAGGCGCCGGATAGTTTCCGGCGGACACCTCGCAGCCTTCAGCCACCCCCGTCGGCCTCGGTATAGCGCTGGATGATCCGCTCGATCTCACCCGACTGCTTCATCCGCACCAACGCCCTGAGCACTGCCTGAGTCGGCAGTGCCGGGTCGCTGCGCACCATGCACCCCAACGACTGCTCCTCGAGCACCGCCACCGCTGGCAAACGCTGCTGCGCCGGCAGTTGCCGGTTGAACCACTGCAATGACAACTGGTTGCTCACCGCATGCTGGTAGCGCTCGGCCTGTAGCTTGCGCAACACCAGCAGTTGGTTGCGGCTGTCCTCGCGCTGCAGGTGACCGCGTGCAAAAAGCCCCTCCAGGGTAGGGTAGTGGTAACCCAGCACTGTGCCGATGGCCTGGGCCTGCAGCCCCTCGGCGCTTGCCTTGGCGGTCTCGCCTGGGCGCCCGACCAACAGGTCGCGCTGCTCGATCAGCGGGATGCTCCAGATATAGTCGCCCGGGCGGTTGGTCAGCCACTGGCTGGCAACATAACAGCGCACGTCGATGTCGCCGCTTTCCATGGCCTCTTGCAGGCGCAACCTGGCCATCACGTGATAGTGCGGGGTGATGCGGGTTTCCCGCGCGATGCCCTGGATGATGTCGAAAACGATACCCTCGACCGGTTGCTCGGCCTCGATGCGCACCAGCGGCATGCTCCAGCTTTCGGCGATGGAAAAACGCAGCGCTGGCGGCTCGGCCAGGCTGTGGCTGCTGCATAACAACAGAATGGCCAGCAGTCGGCGCACGCTCATCCTCCTTGATCGGCCTGCTCGGTGCCTGCATTGAGCGTAGACGAGAACCGCTGGGTGCAATTTTTCCCCCGCTCCGCTAGCATTAGCGCTCTTTCCGCCCGCTCCGGTCACGATGGTTTTTTGATGAGTTATCAGGTTCTTGCACGTAAATGGCGCCCGCGCTCGTTCCGCGAAATGGTCGGCCAGGCCCATGTGCTCAAGGCTTTGATCAACGCCTTGGACAACCAGCGCTTGCACCATGCCTATCTGTTCACCGGCACCCGTGGCGTGGGCAAGACCACCATCGCGCGCATCATTGCCAAGTGCCTGAACTGTGAGACCGGCATCACCTCCACCCCGTGTGGTAGCTGCTCGGTGTGCCGCGAAATCGACGAAGGCCGCTTCGTCGACCTGATCGAGATCGACGCCGCCAGCCGTACCAAGGTCGAGGACACCCGCGAACTGCTCGACAATGTGCAGTACGCCCCCAGCCGTGGCCGCTTCAAGGTCTACCTCATCGACGAAGTGCACATGCTGTCCACGCACTCGTTCAACGCCTTGCTCAAAACGCTCGAAGAGCCGCCGCCCTACGTCAAGTTCATCCTCGCCACCACCGACCCGCAGAAGCTGCCGGCTACCATCCTGTCGCGCTGCCTGCAGTTTTCGCTGAAGAACATGAGCCCGGAGCGGGTGGTCGAGCACCTGGGCCACGTGCTGGGCGCCGAGAACGTGCCGTTCGAGGACGATGCCCTGTGGCTGCTCGGCCGGGCTGCCGACGGTTCGATGCGCGACGCAATGAGCCTCACCGACCAGGCCATCGCCTTTGGCGAAGGCAAGGTGCTGGCTGCCGATGTGCGGGCCATGTTGGGCACTCTCGACCATGGCCAGGTGTACGGTGTGCTCCAGGCGTTGCTCGATGGCGATGCGCGGGCGCTGCTGGAAGCGGTGCGTGACCTTGCCGAGCAGGGCCCGGACTGGAATGGCGTGCTCTCGGAAATGCTCAACGTGCTGCACCGCGTGGCCATTGCCCAGGCGCTGCCAGAGGCGGTCGACAACGGCCAGGGCGACCGTGACCGGGTGCTGGCACTGGCTCAGGCGCTGCCGGCCGAGGACGTACAGTTTTACTACCAGATGGGCCTGATCGGCCGCCGCGACCTGCCCTTGGCGCCAGACCCGCGGGGCGGCTTCGAGATGGTGCTGCTGCGCATGCTGGCGTTCCGCCCGGCGGACAGTGATGACGCGCCGACACCGGTGCTAAAGCCAGTGGGGATCAGCCAAGCCACAGCTGATCCGGCAACTCCGGTGGCAGCGCCGGCCGCTGTTGCCCCCGTCCAGGCGGCTACGCGTGTCGTAGAGCCTGCGCCTGTCGTCAGCGAGCCTGTGCCGGCAGCAGTAGTGCAACCTGAGCCTGAGCCAGAAACGCAACCTGAGCCGCAAATTGTGGCGCCTGCACCGGAACCGGAGCCGGACGCTGATGCCAGCGACCTGCCATGGGACGAACCGGCAGCCCCGGCGCCCGCCGTGCCTGACCCGGTTGTCAGCCAGGCGGAGTACGACGCGCCGCCGTTCGACCCATCGGCCTACAACCCGGTGGGCATGGAGCGTGACGACGAGCCGCCAGCGGACGAAGATTATTACGTGCCGGACAGCGACCCGGTGGGCTTCAGCTACCTGGACGAACTCGCCGAGCATGTCCAGGAAGAAGCCCCGGTCACGCCGCCCGAGCCGCTGCCGGCCTTGAAGCCCGCCACCGGTCTTGCCCTGCAATGGCTGGAATTATTCCCCCAGCTGTCGGTCTCTGGGATGACCGGTAATATCGCCGCCAACTGCACGCTGATTGCCGCCGACGGCGACGACTGGCTGCTGCACCTGGACCCAGGGCAAGGCGCGTTGTTCAACTCCACCCAGCAGCGGCGCCTGAACGACGCGCTCAATCAACAGCTGGGCCGCCAGATCCGCCTGAAGATCGAGCTGATCCGCCCCGAGCAGGAAACCCCGGCCCAGGCCGCAGCGCGCAAGCGTTCCGAGCGCCAGCACGAGGCAGAAATGTCGATCGAGAACGACCCGCTCGTCCAGCAGATGATCAGCCAGTTCGGTGCGACGGTGAAGCAAGATACTATTGAGCCAGTAGCGGCCCTGGCGAGCCAGGAATAATCCACGGATAACCATGCGGTGGGCGTTGAGCCGGCCGTATCACATGACCCATATCGAGGTACTTTCCCATGATGAAAGGTGGCATGGCCGGCCTGATGAAGCAGGCCCAGCAGATGCAGGAAAAGATGCAGAAGATGCAGGAAGAGCTGGCCAACGCTGAAGTCACCGGCCAGTCTGGCGGTGGCTTGGTCAGCGTGGTGATGACCGGTCGCCACGACGTCAAGCGCGTCAGCATCGACCAGAGCCTGATGTCGACCGAAGAGGACGACAAGGAAGTGCTCGAAGACCTGATCGCAGCGGCGCTGAACGATGCCGTGCGCAAGATCGAGCAGAACAGCCAGGACAAGATGGGCAACATGACCGCCGGCATGCAACTGCCGCCGGGCTTCAAGATGCCGTTCTGACCGCAACCGTGCTGCACAGGGGGAGTAACGGCCATACGGTCGTTGCTCCCTTGTTCATTCTGTCATTCAAGACTGCAGGCCTGCCTACATGAGCTTCAGCCCCCTGATCCGCCAACTGATCGACGCCTTGCGCATTCTGCCGGGTGTCGGCCAGAAAACCGCCCAGCGCATGGCCCTGCAATTGCTCGAGCGTGATCGCAGCGGTGGCACGCGCCTGGCCCAGGCCCTGAGCCAGGCCATGGACGGTGTTGGTCATTGCCGCCAGTGCCGCACCCTGACCGAGCAGGAGCTGTGCCCGCAGTGCGCCGATGTGCGCCGTGACGATACCCAGCTGTGCGTCGTGGAAGGGCCAATGGATGTGTATGCGGTCGAACAGACCGGTTACCGCGGCCGTTACTTCGTGCTCAAGGGGCATCTGTCGCCGCTCGACGGGCTCGGGCCTGATGCCATCGGCATTCCGCAACTGATGGCGCGGATCGAAGAGCAGGGCACCTTCAACGAGGTGATTCTGGCCACCAACCCTACGGTTGAAGGTGAAGCGACAGCGCATTACATCGCGCAGTTGCTGGCCGAGAAGGGCCTGGCGGCGACCCGTATTGCCCATGGCGTGCCGCTGGGTGGCGAGCTTGAGCTGGTTGATGGCGGCACCCTAGCCCATGCCTTTGCCGGGCGCAGGCCTATTGCGCTGTAGCAGCCTGTACTGGCCTCATCGCAGGCTGTCGCCAGCTCCCACAGAGATCGTGCTCAGCCGCAACAGTGCTGGTTGGACCCAATCCTATGGGAAATGATAGACAGTTGTGGCGAGCGGGCTTGCCCCGCGTTGGGCTGCGCAGCAGCCCTGAAAACCCAAGGGCTGCTGCGCAGCCC
>NZ_JABWRG010000162.1:0-4177 GCF_014268825.1 Pseudomonas sp. SWRI51
CTACACTGACCGCGTAGACGGCATCGATATGGGATGGGCGAGCTCTGTGGGAGCTGGCGACAGCCTGCGATGAGGCCATAACTGCAAAAACCTGCCCCACACCCCTTCCCTCTCGCAGCTTGTCGCTTGAAGCTCGCAGCTTCGTTATACTTCCCGGCTTTCCCGAACAAATGCCATAGGGTCCCGCCGCGCATGGACAAGACCTACCAGCCGCACGCCATCGAAACTTCCTGGTACAACACCTGGGAGTCCGAGAACTACTTCGCCCCGCAAGGTGCTGGCGATTCGTACACCATCATGATCCCGCCACCGAACGTGACCGGCAGCCTGCACATGGGCCACGGGTTCAACAACGCGATCATGGACGCCCTGATCCGCTTCCGCCGCATGCAGGGTCGCGACACCCTGTGGCAGCCAGGCACCGACCACGCCGGTATCGCCACGCAAATGCTGGTAGAGCGCCAGCTCGAAGCCAAGGGCCAGAACCGCCACGACCTGGGCCGCGACAAGTTCCTGGAGAAAATCTGGGAGTGGAAGGACCAGTCCGGCGGCAACATCAGCCGGCAGATCCGCCGCCTGGGCTCGTCAGTCGATTGGAGCCGCGAACGCTTCACCATGGACGACGGCCTGTCGGACGCGGTCAAGGAAGCCTTCGTGCGCCTGCATGAAGACGGCCTGATCTACCGCGGCAAGCGCCTGGTCAACTGGGACACCAAGCTGCACACGGCAATCTCCGACCTCGAAGTGGAAAGCCACGACGAGAAAGGCTTCCTGTGGAACCTGCGCTACCCGCTGGCGGACGGTGCGAAAACCGCCGAAGGCAAGGACCACCTGGTGGTTGCCACCACCCGCCCGGAAACCCTGCTTGGCGACGTCGCTGTTGCGGTCAACCCGAGCGACGAGCGTTACCAGGCCCTGATCGGCAAGTTCGTTGAACTGCCGCTGGTCGGCCGCCGTATCCCGATCATTGCCGATGACTACTGCGACCCCGAGTTCGGCACCGGCTGCGTGAAGATCACCCCGGCTCACGACTTCAACGACTATGAAGTCGGCAAACGGCACAACCTGCCGCTGCTGAACATCTTCGACAAAAATGCTGCAGTGCTGGCCGCCGTGCAAGCGTTCAACCTCGACGGCAGCGTCAACGACAGCCTGGATACCTCGCTGCCTGCGCAGTACGCAGGCCTCGACCGCTTTGCCGCGCGCAAGCAGATCGTCGCCGATCTGGACGCCCAGGGCCTGCTGGTCAGCATCGACGACCACGGTTTGAAAGTGCCCAAGGGCGACCGCTCCGGCACCGTGATCGAGCCGTGGCTGACCGACCAGTGGTACGTATCGACTAAGCCGTT
This sequence comes from Pseudomonas sp. SWRI51, assembly GCF_014268825.1. Taxonomy (NCBI): domain Bacteria; kingdom Pseudomonadati; phylum Pseudomonadota; class Gammaproteobacteria; order Pseudomonadales; family Pseudomonadaceae; genus Pseudomonas; species Pseudomonas sp. SWRI51. Next base: position 1,350 of record NZ_JABWRG010000162.1, read on the forward strand.
GGCAGAACCTGCCATCGAAGCGGTGGAAGACGGCCGTATCCAGTTCGTGCCGAAACAGTACGAAAACATGTACTTCTCGTGGATGCGTGACATCCAGGACTGGTGCATCAGCCGTCAGCTGTGGTGGGGCCACCGCATCCCGGCCTGGTACGACGAAGCCGGCCAGGTGTATGTGGGCCGCGACGAAGCCGAAGTGCGTGCCAAGCACAAGCTCGGCGCCGACGTGGTGCTGCGCCAGGACGACGACGTACTCGACACCTGGTTCAGTTCGGGCCTGTGGACCTTCTCCACCCTGGGCTGGCCGGAGCAGACCGAGTTCCTGAAGAAATTCCACTCCACCGACGTTCTGGTGACGGGCTTCGACATCATCTTCTTCTGGGTTGCCCGGATGATCATGCTGACCATGCACCTGATCAAGAACGAAGACGGCACCCCGCAGGTGCCGTTCAAGACCGTGTACGTGCACGGCCTGGTGCGGGATGGCCAGGGGCAGAAGATGTCCAAGTCCAAGGGCAACGTGCTTGACCCGCTGGACATCGTCGACGGCATCACCCTCGACGCCCTGCTGGAAAAACGCACCAGCGGCCTGATGCAGCCCAAACTTGCCGAGAAAATCGCCAAGCAGACCAAGGCCGAGTTCCCTGAAGGCATCGCCAGCTACGGCACCGACGCCCTGCGCTTCACGTTCTGCTCGCTGGCCTCCACCGGCCGCGACATCAAGTTCGACATGGGCCGCGTCGAAGGCTACCGCAACTTCTGCAACAAGATCTGGAACGCCGCGCGCTACGTGCTGGACAAGGGCGAGGACTGCGGCCAGAACGGCGAAGCCTACGAGCTGTCGCTGGCCGACCGCTGGATCATTTCGCAGTTGCAGCGCACCGAAGCCGAAGTCACCCGTCAGCTCGAACAGTTCCGCTTCGACCTGGCCAGCCAGGCGCTCTACGAGTTCATCTGGAACCAGTATTGCGACTGGTACCTGGAGCTGTCCAAGCCTGTGCTGTGGGACGAGAACGCCCCGGTCGAACGCGCCCGTGGCACCCGCCGTACCTTGGTGCGCGTGCTGGAAGTGGCGTTGCGTCTGGCGCACCCGTTCATGCCGTTCATTACCGAAGAAATCTGGCAGCGCATCGCGCCGCTGGCCGGTATCGAAGGCAAGACCATCATGCTGCAACCGTGGCCGGTGGCGAACGAGGCCCGCATCGACGCTGGTGCAGAAGGCGACATCGAGTGGCTCAAGGAACTGATGGTCGGCCTGCGCAACATCCGCGCCGAGATGAACATCGGGCCGGGCAAGCCGCTGCCGCTGTTCCTCAAGAACGCCAACGCCGAAGACCAGCGCCGCCTGCAAGAAAACGAAGCGCTGCTGAAAAAGCTGGCCAAGGTCGAAACCTTCACCGTGCTCGGCGAGCAGGATGAGGCGCCGCTGTCGGCAACAGCCCTGGTGGGTGACTTGCAGGTACTGGTGCCGATGGCCGGCCTGATCGACAAGGACGCAGAACTGGCTCGCCTGAACAAGGAGATCCAGCGTTTGCAGGGCGAGGTGCAGCGTGTCGGTGGCAAGCTGTCCAATGCCGCCTTCGTCGACAAGGCGCCGCCTGCGGTAATCGAGAAGGAGCGCGCCAAGCTTGCCGAGTCCGAGCAGGCGCTGGCCAACTTTACCGAGCAGCATGCGCGGATCGCAGCGCTGTAACATTCAGTGAAGCGCTCGCGGGGCAAGCCCGCCCCCACAGGCCCGCTACTGGCCTTGTGGGGGCGGGCTTGCCCCGCGATGCTTTCAGGACCCGGCAAATGACCCCGAACAAACCCACCCTGCACCCGCGCAACCGCCACCAGGGCCGCTACGATTTCCCGGCGCTGATCAAGGCGCACCCCGACCTTGCCCGCTTTACCATCACCAACCCCTATGGCAACCCGAGCATCGACTTCGCCAACCCCGAAGCCGTGCGGGTGTTCAACCGCGCTCTGCTCAAGGCGCAGTACGGCATTGCGCACTGGGATATCCCGGCCGACTACCTGTGCCCGCCGATCCCGGGGCGCGCGGACTATATCCATGTACTTGCCGACTTGCTGGGCGAGGACAACGCAGGCGAAGTACCGCGTGGGGCGCAGGTGCGTGCACTGGATATCGGCGTTGGCGCCAACTGCATCTACCCGTTGCTGGGCCACAGCGACTACCGCTGGCGCTTCGTTGGCACGGACATCGACGCTGTCGCGCTCGCCTCGGCCAATGCCATCGTGCAGGCCAATAAACTCGACAAGGCCATCAGCCTGCGCCTGCAGGCGCAGCCCAGGCACATCCTCAGCGGCTTGCTGCAGGACGGCGAGCGCTTCGAGGTGACGCTGTGCAACCCGCCGTTCCATGCCTCGCGCGAAGAAGCCACCCGTGGCAGCCAGCGCAAATGGAAGAACCTTGGCAAGCAAGACCCCAAGCGCAAACTGCCGGTGCTGAATTTTGGCGGGCAGAACAACGAGCTATGGTGCGAAGGTGGTGAAATCCGCTTTGTCACGCAACTGGTCAATGAGAGCGTGCAGTACGCACAGCAGGTGCTGTGGTTCAGCAGCCTGGTGTCCAAGGCCAGCAACCTGCCGGCCATCGAGGCGGCGTTGAAGAAGGTTGGCGCCAAGGCGCTGCGCACCCTGGAGATGGGCCAGGGGCAGAAGCAGAGCCGCCTGGTGGCCTGGAGCTTCCACGACGACGAAGCACGCACAGCCTGGCTGTCGGTGAGGCGCTGAGGCAAGTCGCTTTTGACGGTGTAGGAGCGGCCTTGTGCCGCGAAAGGGCTGCGAAGCAGCCCCAGGATCTGAGCATCCACCAGAATCGCAGGGGC
>NZ_JABWRG010000163.1:0-4105 GCF_014268825.1 Pseudomonas sp. SWRI51
GCGCAGCAGCCCTGAAAACCCCAGGGCTGCTGCGCAGCCCAACGCGGGACAAGCCCGCTCGCCACAAGGAGATATGTCTGGCGGGAACAGGGTTGTACAAAACCATAGAATCTCCCACAGAGACCGCGCACAGTCGCAAAATTGAGGCCTTGCCCAGATCCTGTGGGAGCTGGCGACAGCCTGCGATGAGGCCGGGCCTGCTATGCATCAGTCCGGCACCAGCCGGTCGCGGCTGTTGGACAGGTGCAGGCAGATCGCCGCCCGGGCGGCATCCGGGTCTTGCCGGCGGATGGCGTTCAAAATGGCCTCGTGTTCAAGGTTGGCCAGGTACGCCTGCCTTGCCAGCCGCGCCCCGGCGCGCGCTTCCATGCCCAGGCGGTTGCGCGGGATCAGCCCGTTGCCCAACTGCCCCATCATCTCGCTGAAATACAGGTTTCCCGTCGCCTCGGCAATCAACAGGTGAAAGCGCCGGTCCGCCTCGATACAACTGTCGCCCGCCGCCGCCAGGTCCTGGTAGTCATCCAGCGCCTGGCGCATGCGCAGCAGGTGCTCGTCGCTGCGGCGCATCGCCGCCAGCGCCGCGGCCTGCCCCTCAAGGCCAATACGCAGCTCCAGCAGGTCGCGCACGCTGGCGGCGTTCTCCGCACCCACCCGCAGCCCGGCATGGGGCAGGCGCTCCATGACAAAAGTACCAATGCCATGGCGCGGCTCCACCAGCCCGGAAGCCTGCAACTTGGACAGCGCTTCGCGCACCACGGTACGGCTGACGCCGTGCTCACGCACCAGGGTGTTTTCCGAGGGGAGTTTGTCGCCGGCCTTGAAGGTGCCCAGCAAAATTTGCTGGGTCAGGCTGGAAACCAGATCGTGGGCACGGCTATGGCTGCGGGGTTTGGCGGGCTGGGTCATGGCGTTGCACCTGGCAAATCAACTTGTACGACAAGTTAATCGATAAAACTTTTTTTTGCTCGAATTTTGCCTGCCGGGTTTATTCAAGGTTTAACACTTGGCCGCATGATTGCCACAGTATCGTGGTTTTACAGCTTGTATTTTGCCATTTAAGCGAATTTACAGGGCTTGTCGTACAACTGCGCCAAGCCTATGCTCCGTCCCACTGCCCTGTCAGACAACCTACCCGCACAAAAACAAATAGTGGGAGATACACAAGTGAACGACACCCTCGATCCGTCCGCCCGGATGGGAGGCGATGCGCTGGCCAGTGCCGTGGCCAAGGTCAAACGCCACGTCCTGCCGCTGTTCGTCATCATGTTCATCGTCAATTACCTCGACCGCGTCAATATCGGCTTCGTCCGCCCGCACCTGGAAAGCGACCTGGGTATCAGCGCCGCCGCCTATGGCTTTGGCGCCGGGCTGTTCTTCATCGGCTACGCGCTGTTCGAGGTGCCGTCCAACATGCTGTTGCAGCGCGTCGGTGCGCGGCTGTGGCTGACCCGCATCATGTTCACCTGGGGCCTGGTGGCAACCGCCATGGCGTTTGTGCAGAACGAAACCCAGTTCTATGTGCTGCGCTTTCTGCTCGGCGTGGCCGAGGCCGGGTTCTTCCCAGGCGTTATCTACTACTTCACCCGCTGGCTGCCGGGCGCCGAGCGCGGCAAGGCAATTGCCATTTTCCTCAGCGGCTCGGCGCTGGCTTCGTTGATTTCAGGCCCGCTGGCTGGGGCCTTGATGCAGATTCAGGGCCTGGGCCTGCACGGCTGGCAGTGGATGCTGTTCATCGAAGGCATGGCCTCGGTGACGCTGTGCTTCTTCGTGTTCTTCTGGCTCGATTCCAAGCCGCAGGACGCCAAGTGGCTGACGCCGGCGGAGCAGGCCGCGCTGGTGGACACCATCGATCGCGAACAGCGTGAACGCGAAGCGTCGGGGCCGGTGAAAGCTTCGGCCTGGAGCCTGCTCAAGGACCGCCAGATCGTGCTGTTCTGCCTGATCTACTTCTGCATCCAGCTGACCATCTACGCCGCCACCTTCTGGCTGCCGAGCATCATCAAACGCATGGGCGACCTCAGCGATATCCAGGTCGGCTTCTTCAACTCCATCCCGTGGCTGATCTCGATCATCGCCATGTACGCCTTCGCCTCCGGCTCGGTGCGCTGGAAGTTCCAGCAGGCCTGGGTGGCCGCTGCGCTGGTGGTCGCCGCCATCGGCATGTTCATGTCCACCACCGGTGGGCCGGTGTTCGCCTTTGTCGCCATCTGCTTTGCCGCGATTGGCTTCAAGTCGGCGTCGTCGTTGTTCTGGCCGATCCCGCAGGGCTACCTGGATGCGCGCATCGCGGCGGCGGTCATTGCCTTGATCAACTCGGTGGGCAACCTGGGCGGCTTCGTCGCGCCGACCACCTTCGGCTTGCTGGAGCAGCACACAGGGTCCATCCAGGGCGGGCTGTATGGCCTGGCGGTGACCTCGGTGCTGGCCGCCATTGCCGTGTTCTTCGTCCGTACCCGCCCCAAGGGCGCCGATTCTTCCGTGCCCAAGGCCCCGTCGGCCCTGAGCCAGACCCACTGACTGCGAGGTATCCCCATGAACATGCAAACCGCCCTCCATACCCAGACGCCCGTGGTCACCGACCTGCGCGTGATCCCGGTGGCCGGCCACGACAGCATGCTGCTCAACCTCAGCGGCGCGCACGGCCCGTACTTCACCCGTAACGTCGTGGTGCTGCGCGACAGCGCCGGCAACACCGGCCTGGGCGAGGTGCCTGGCGGTGAGAAAATCCGTCAGACCCTCGAAGACGCCCGCAGCCTGGTGGTCGGCCAGCCCATCGGCCATTACCAGCGCGTGCTCAACGCCATGCGCCAGACCTTCGCCAACCGCGATTCGGCGGGCCGTGGCCTGCAGACCTTCGACCTGCGCATCACCGTGCATGCGGTGACCGCCATCGAATCGGCGCTGCTCGACCTGCTGGGCCAGCACCTCAACGTGCCAATGGCCGCCTTGCTTGGCGAGGGCCAGCAGCGTGACGCGGTGAAGATGCTCGGTTACCTGTTCTATATCGGCGACCGCCAGCAGACCAACCTGGCCTACCGCAACGAGGCCGACGCCGATGACGACTGGCTGCGCCTGCGCCATGAAAAGGCCATTACCGCCGAGGCGGTGGTGCGCCTGGCGGAGGCTGCGCAGAAGCGTTATGGCTTCAGCGACTTCAAGCTCAAGGGCGGCGTGTTGCGCGGCGAAGAAGAAATGGAAGCGGTGACGGCGCTGGCCGAGCGCTTCCCTGAAGCGCGCATCACCCTGGACCCCAATGGCGCCTGGTCACTCAAGGAAGCCATTGCCCTGTGCCGCGACAAGCACGATGTACTGGCTTACGCCGAAGACCCTTGCGGCGCCGAAAACGGCTACTCCGGGCGCGAAGTGATGGCCGAGTTCCGCCGCGCCACCGGGCTGCGCACAGCTACCAACATGATCGCCACCGACTGGCGGCAGATGGGCCATGCGATCCAGTTGCAGTCGGTGGATATTCCGCTGGCCGACCCGCATTTCTGGACTTTGCAAGGCTCGGTGCGGGTGGCGCAGATGTGCAACGACTGGGGGCTGACCTGGGGTTCGCATTCCAACAACCACTTTGATATTTCGCTGGCGATGTTCACCCAAGTGGCCGCAGCGGCGCCGGGTGAGATCACGGCTATCGATACCCACTGGATCTGGCAGGACGGCCAGCGCCTGACCCGCGAGCCGCTGCGGATTGTCGATGGCCATGTGCACGTGCCGGCGCGGCCGGGGTTGGGTGTGGAAATTGATGAAGACCAGTTGGCCAAGGCCAATGAGTGCTACCGCAACATGGGCTTGGGCGCGCGCGATGATGGTGTGGCGATGCAGTTCTTGATCCCGGGGTGGACGTTTGATAACAAGCGACCGTGCCTGGTGCGCTGAGCCACGGCTGTCGCTGGGCTGTTTGGGAAATCCCAGGGTTTGATGCAAGCCTGCACCGGCCTCATCGCAGGCTAGCGCCAGCTCCCACAGGGGCCGTGCTCAACCGCAACATTGCTGGTTGGGCCCAATCCTTTGGGAAATGATAGAGCGTCGTGGCGAGCGGGCTTGTCCCGCGTTGGGCTGCGCAGCAGCCCTGAAAACCCCAGGGGCTGCTGCGCAGCCC
>NZ_JABWRG010000164.1:0-3503 GCF_014268825.1 Pseudomonas sp. SWRI51
GGGGCCATAGCTCAGCTGGGAGAGCGCCTGCCTTGCACGCAGGAGGTCAGCGGTTCGATCCCGCTTGGCTCCACCACATTTGCTCTACTTGATCAGAACTTAGAAATGAACATTCGTTGATGAATGTTGATTTCTGACTTTTGTCAGATCGTTCTTTAAAAATTCGGATATGTGATAGAAATAGACTGAACACCAGTTTCACTGCTGGTGGATCAGGCTAAGGTAAAATTTGTGTGTAGCGCTGTAAAGCGCAAAGCGAATTTTCGGCGAATGTCGTCTTCACAGTATAACCAGATTGCTTGGGGTTATATGGTCAAGTGAAGAAGCGCATACGGTGGATGCCTTGGCAGTCAGAGGCGATGAAAGACGTGGTAGCCTGCGATAAGCTTTGGGGAGTCGGCAAACAGACTGTGATCCAGAGATCTCTGAATGGGGGAACCCACTCAGCATAAGCTGAGTATCTTGTACTGAATACATAGGTGCAAGAGGCGAACCAGGGGAACTGAAACATCTAAGTACCCTGAGGAAAAGAAATCAACCGAGATTCCCTTAGTAGTGGCGAGCGAACGGGGACCAGCCCTTAAGCTGGTTTGAGATTAGTGGAACGCTCTGGAAAGTGCGGCCATAGTGGGTGATAGCCCCGTACACGAAAATCTCTTGCCAGTGAAATCGAGTAGGACGGAGCACGAGAAACTTTGTCTGAACATGGGGGGACCATCCTCCAAGGCTAAATACTACTGACTGACCGATAGTGAACTAGTACCGTGAGGGAAAGGCGAAAAGAACCCCGGAGAGGGGAGTGAAATAGATCCTGAAACCGTATGCGTACAAGCAGTGGGAGCCTACTTGTTAGGTGACTGCGTACCTTTTGTATAATGGGTCAGCGACTTATATTCAGTGGCGAGCTTAACCGAATAGGGGAGGCGTAGCGAAAGCGAGTCTTAATAGGGCGCTTTAGTCGCTGGGTATAGACCCGAAACCGGGCGATCTATCCATGGGCAGGTTGAAGGTTAGGTAACACTGACTGGAGGACCGAACCGACTACCGTTGAAAAGTTAGCGGATGACCTGTGGATCGGAGTGAAAGGCTAATCAAGCTCGGAGATAGCTGGTTCTCCTCGAAAGCTATTTAGGTAGCGCCTCATGTATCACTGTAGGGGGTAGAGCACTGTTTCGGCTAGGGGGTCATCCCGACTTACCAAACCGATGCAAACTCCGAATACCTACAAGTGCCGAGCATGGGAGACACACGGCGGGTGCTAACGTCCGTCGTGAAAAGGGAAACAACCCAGACCGTCAGCTAAGGTCCCAAAGTCATGGTTAAGTGGGAAACGATGTGGGAAGGCTTAGACAGCTAGGAGGTTGGCTTAGAAGCAGCCACCCTTTAAAGAAAGCGTAATAGCTCACTAGTCGAGTCGGCCTGCGCGGAAGATGTAACGGGGCTCAAACCATGCACCGAAGCTACGGGTATCATCTTATGATGATGCGGTAGAGGAGCGTTCTGTAAGCCTGTGAAGGTGAGTTGAGAAGCTTGCTGGAGGTATCAGAAGTGCGAATGCTGACATGAGTAACGACAATGGGAGTGAAAAACTCCCACGCCGAAAGACCAAGGTTTCCTGCGCAACGTTAATCGACGCAGGGTTAGTCGGTCCCTAAGGCGAGGCTGAAAAGCGTAGTCGATGGAAAACAGGTTAATATTCCTGTACTTCTAGTTATTGCGATGGAGGGACGGAGAAGGCTAGGCCAGCTTGGCGTTGGTTGTCCAAGTTTAAGGTGGTAGGCTGAGATCTTAGGCAAATCCGGGATCTCAAGGCCGAGAGCTGATGACGAGTGCTCATTAGAGCGCGAAGTGGTTGATGCCATGCTTCCAAGAAAAGCTCCTAAGCTTCAGATAACTAGGAACCGTACCCCAAACCGACACAGGTGGTTAGGTAGAGAATACCAAGGCGCTTGAGAGAACTCGGGTGAAGGAACTAGGCAAAATGGCACCGTAACTTCGGGAGAAGGTGCGCCGGCGAGGGTCAAGGACTTGCTCCGTAAGCCCATGCCGGTCGAAGATACCAGGCCGCTGCGACTGTTTATTAAAAACACAGCACTCTGCAAACACGAAAGTGGACGTATAGGGTGTGACGCCTGCCCGGTGCCGGAAGGTTAATTGATGGGGTTAGCGCAAGCGAAGCTCTTGATCGAAGCCCCGGTAAACGGCGGCCGTAACTATAACGGTCCTAAGGTAGCGAAATTCCTTGTCGGGTAAGTTCCGACCTGCACGAATGGCGTAACGATGGCGGCGCTGTCTCCACCCGAGACTCAGTGAAATTGAAATCGCTGTGAAGATGCAGTGTATCCGCGGCTAGACGGAAAGACCCCGTGAACCTTTACTATAGCTTTGCACTGGACTTTGAGCTTGCTTGTGTAGGATAGGTGGGAGGCTTTGAAGTGGGGACGCCAGTTCTCATGGAGCCATCCTTGAAATACCACCCTGGCAACCTTGAGGTTCTAACTCAGGTCCGTTATCCGGATCGAGGACAGTGTATGGTGGGTAGTTTGACTGGGGCGGTCTCCTCCCAAAGAGTAACGGAGGAGTACGAAGGTGCGCTCAGACCGGTCGGAAATCGGTCGTAGAGTATAAAGGCAAAAGCGCGCTTGACTGCGAGACAAACACGTCGAGCAGGTACGAAAGTAGGTCTTAGTGATCCGGTGGTTCTGTATGGAAGGGCCATCGCTCAACGGATAAAAGGTACTCCGGGGATAACAGGCTGATACCGCCCAAGAGTTCATATCGACGGCGGTGTTTGGCACCTCGATGTCGGCTCATCACATCCTGGGGCTGAAGCCGGTCCCAAGGGTATGGCTGTTCGCCATTTAAAGTGGTACGCGAGCTGGGTTTAGAACGTCGTGAGACAGTTCGGTCCCTATCTGCCGTGGACGTTTGAGATTTGAGAGGGGCTGCTCCTAGTACGAGAGGACCGGAGTGGACGAACCTCTGGTGTTCCGGTTGTCACGCCAGTGGCATTGCCGGGTAGCTATGTTCGGAAGAGATAACCGCTGAAAGCATCTAAGCGGGAAACTTGCCTCAAGATGAGATCTCACTGGGATCTTGAATCCCCTAAAGGGCCGTCGAAGACTACGACGTTGATAGGTTGGGTGTGTAAGCGCTGTGAGGCGTTGAGCTAACCAATACTAATTGCCCGTGAGGCTTGACCATATAACACCCAAGCAATTTGCGCGTAAGCCGAATTGTGGTGGTGAAGACGCATGAACCGAAAGTTCGCGGCACACACAGATCACATATCCGAATTCGCTGGGCTGTTCATCTGAACGGACTGGCTACCGAATTTCTTGACGACCATAGAGCATTGGAACCACCTGATCCCATCCCGAACTCAGTAGTGAAACGATGCATCGCCGATGGTAGTGTGGGGTTTCCCCATGTGAGAGTAGGTCATCGTCAAGATTCATTTCGCAAAACCCCTATCTGCGCATGCAGGTAGGGGTTTTGTCTTT
>NZ_JABWRG010000165.1:0-3384 GCF_014268825.1 Pseudomonas sp. SWRI51
GGGGCTGCTTCGCAGCCCTTTCGCGACACAAGGCCGCTCCTACACTGACCGCGTATACGGCATCGATATGGGGATGGGCGAGCTCTGTGGGAGCTGGCGCCAGCCTGCGATTGGGGCGCAAAGCGCCCCCTCTGTGCCTTAGCGCAATTTCTCAAGCATGCCGTAGTACCACATCCCCGCCGCCAACAGCGGGTTGCCCAGCAAGTCCCCCATCGGCACCTTGATGTGTTTGCACCCGGCAAACGTATCGAACTTCTCAAGCGTCCCAGTCAGTGCCTCGGCCATGATCTCGCCCATGATGTGGCTGGTGGCGATGCCGTGCCCCGAGTACCCCTGGCAGTACCAGACGTTGTCCGAAAGCTTGCCCAGTTGCGGAATGCGGTTGACCACGATGCCCATGGCGCAGCTCCACTGGAACTCGATCGGCACGCCCTTGAGGGCCGGGAAGGTGCGCTCGATACACGGGCGCAGCTCGGCTTCGATATCCCGCGAATCGCGTCCTGAATAGTTTGCGCCACCGCCAAACAGCAGGCGTTTGTCAGCGGTCAGCCGGTAGTAATCGAGCACGAAGCGGCAGTCGTAGACCGCCAGGTCCTGCGGGTTGATCTGCTCGGCCAGCGCGCCAAGCGGCGCCGTGGTGACGATGCCGCCCATCGCCGGGAAGATCTTGCCCTTGAGCTGACGGTTTTCCAGCTTGTGATACACGTCGCCGGCCAGCATCACTTGGCGGGCTTCAATCCGGCCATGGGCGGTAACCACCGCCGGGCGCGGGCCGTGCACGATGTCCAGCACCTCGGAATGCTCGAAAATCAGCGCCCCCAGGCTGTGGGCGGCGCGCGCCTCGCCCAGGCACAGGTTGAGCGGGTGCAGGTGCAGGTTGCGCAGGTTCTTCAGGGCACCCAGGTACAGCGGGCTCTGCAGGTGTTCGGCCATCGCTGCGCGGTCCAGCAGTTGCACCTGCTCGCCCATGCCGCGGCGCTGGGCTTCGGCCTCGAAGGCCCGCAATTCCTTCAGGTGCGCAGGTTTCATGGCCGCGTGCAGGTGGCCGTGCTTGAGGTCGCAGTCGATGCCATAGCGCGCTACGCGTTGCTCGATGATCTGGTGCCCGCGCCAGCGAAGCTGCCAGATGAAATCGTCGACCTCGTCGCCCAGGCGCTGACGCATTTGCGTACGCATCGCCTCGTCGCCCGACAGACTGCCCGTCACCTGGCCACCGTTGCGCCCGCTGGCACCCCAGCCGATGCGGTTGGTTTCGACGATGGCCACCTTCAGCCCGCGTTCGGCCAGCTCTACCGCGGTGGCCACGCCGGTGAAACCGCCGCCGATGATCGCCACATCAACCTGCACCGTGCCCGCAAGCCGTGGGTACTCGGTGTGGTCGTTGAGGCTGGCGCTGTAGTAGGACGGCGCGCGCTCGGCTGCGCCTGTGTTGCTTGCTGCGTTCATGGGTAATCCTTGTGGTCGTTCGGGGGGCTCAGGCCTGATGCAGGTACCAGCGCCAGTCCTGCTCGCTGACTTCGGCCATGAACTGGCGGTACTCGGCGCGCTTGACCTTCAGGTACACCCCTAGAAATTCTGCGCCCAATGCCTCGCGCGCCCACGCCGAGCCTTGCAGGGCATCGAGGGTGGTCAGCCAGTCGGTGGGCAGATGCTCGGTGGCCTGGGCATAGCCGTTACCCTGCACCGGCGCGCCGGGGTCGAGTTGCTCGCGAATGCCCTGGTGAGTGGCGGCAAGAATCGCAGCGGCGGCCAAGTAGGGGTTGGCGTCGGCGCCGCAGATGCGGTGCTCGATGTGACGGCTGGCGGCCGGCCCGCCTGGTACGCGCAAGCTGACGGTGCGGTTGTCCACGCCCCAGGTGGGCGCCAGCGGGGCGTAGCTGTTGGCCTGGAAGCGCCGGTACGAGTTGGCGTTGGGGCAGAACAGCAACAACGACTCGCGCAAGTGGCGCAGCATGCCGGCCACCGCCTGGCGCAGCAGCGGTGTGCCGGCCTTGTCGTCACTGGCGAACAGGTTGTTGCCGTGCGCATCGGCCAGGCTCAAGTGCATGTGCATGCCGGTGCCGGCCAGTTGGTCGAACGGCTTGGCCATGAAGCAGGCTTGCATGCCGTGGGCATTGGCCACGCCTTTGACCAGGCGCTTGTAACGCACGGCCTGGTCCATGGCCAGCAGTGCATCGCCGTGCTCCAGGGTGATTTCCACCTGGCCTGGGGCATATTCGGAGATTGCCGTACGCGCCGGAATGCCTTGGGCTTTGCAGGCGGCGTACAAGTCGGCAAGAAACGGCTCGATCTGTTCCAGCTCGCGCAGCCCATAAACCTGCGTGGTACGTGGCCGGCCACCGTCGCTATCCAGCGCAGGTTGCGGGCGGCCTTGGGCGTCGCGTTTCTGGTCGAGCAGATAGAACTCGAGTTCGCAGGCCATGACTGGGTAATAGCCGTCGGCCTTGAGCGCCTCCAGGGTGCGCAGCAGCACATGGCGCGGGTCGGCGACGCTGGCTGGCAGGCCTTCGCGCGGGTGCATGCTGACCTGTACCGCGGCCGTCGGTACGCGGCGCCAGGGCAGGCGGACCAAGCTGTCTTGCAGGGGGTAGGCGCGGCAATCAATATCGCCCACCTCCCACACCAGGCCGGAGTTCTCGACGTCGTCGCCGTTGAGGGTCAGGCCGAGGATGGTGCTGGGCAGCGGCCTGCCGCTCTCGTACACCGCCAGCAGTTCATCGCGGTGCAGCAGCTTGCCGCGTGGCACGCCGTTGGCATCGAGGATAAACAGCTCGATCAGGTCGATATCGGGGTTGTCGGCCAGAAAACGTCTGGCCTGTTCTGCAGGAGCAAAATGCATGGGGATTCGCTCGCGCCCAAGGGCGCACGGGGCCGCTGTTCAATTGCCAGCGGTCGCACTGAAGGAGCCGGCGCAAGGGCCGGAACGGGTCAGCAAGGGGCGGGCGAGGTGTCCGGTGGGCGCGCATGGCGGCAATGCCACAAGGCCCAGAAGGCGAGGATGATATGCACCAGAGGATTCTCGCCGGCACGCGCCCTGGCCTTCGGTTGCGAAGGGTTGGGCAGCGGGCGGGCGATGATCGGGGCGGGAAGCATGCCTTGATACTCACATGCGCTGTAAGGTTGATTAAAGCGGTGAATGGCAACCTTCACATCAGCGCTGGCTAAACAATACCTCGCCTGCTCGGGCCGCATCGCAGGCTGTCGCCAGCTCCCACCAAGACCTCGCACAACCGCAATATCGGTGCCTGACCCGGACTCCTGTGGGAGATTCTATGGTTTTGTACAAACCTGTTATCGCCAGACATATCTCCTTGTGGCGAGCGGGCTTGTCCCGCGTTGGGCTGCGCAGCAGCCCCTGGGGTTTTCAGGGCTGCTGCGCAGCCC
>NZ_JABWRG010000166.1:0-3300 GCF_014268825.1 Pseudomonas sp. SWRI51
GGGCTGCGCAGCAGCCCCTTGGGTTTTCAGGGCTGCTGCGCAGCCCAACGCGGGACAAGCCCGCTCGCCACGACGCTCCTTCATTTCCCAAAGGATTGGGTCCCACCAGCCATGTTGAGGCCAGGACAGGCTTGTACAAAACCGTCGAACCTCACCCTCACCCCACGAATACAAAAAAACGCCCCGAAGGGCGTTTTTTCGTTTTACGCGCGGCTCAGGCGTAGTGCTTGGCCGGGCTGCTTTCCACCAAGTCCAGCGCTGCGTCGTTGTCGGCGCTGATCTTGTGGTACAGGGCAGCGTCGGTCGCCAATACGCTTTCGCGGGCCGGGAAGATTTCCTTGAGCTTGGCGGCCCAGGCACCCTTGGCCTGATCGGGGAAGCAGCGATCGATCAGGTCGAGCATGATCGACACGGTCACCGAAGCGCCCGGCGATGCGCCCAGCAGGGCTGCGAGGCTGCCGTCCTGGGCCGAAACCAGCTCGGTACCAAACTGCAGGATGCCGCCTTTTTTCGGGTCTTTCTTGATGATCTGTACGCGCTGGCCGGCCACTTCCAGGCGCCAGTCTTCAGCCTTGGCTTCAGGGTAGAAGCGGCGTAGCGAATCAAGGCGCTGCTCCATCGACTGCATCACTTCGCTGACCAGGTACTTGGTCAGGTCCATGTTGTCGCGGGCCACCGCCAGCATCGGGCCAATGTTGCCCAGGCGCACCGACAACGGCAGGTCCATGAACGAGCCGTGCTTGAGGAACTTGGTGGTGAAGCCTGCGTACGGCCCGAACAGCAACGACTTCTTGCCATCGACCACGCGGGTATCGAGGTGCGGGACCGACATGGGCGGTGCGCCGACAGCGGCCTGGCTGTAGACCTTGGCCTGGTGCTGCTTGACGATTTCCGGGTTGTCGCAACGCAGCCACTGGCCACTCACCGGGAAGCCGCCGAAGCCCTTGCTCTCGGGGATGCCCGATTGCTGCAGCAGCGGCAGGGCAGCGCCACCGGCGCCGAGGAACACGAAGCGGGCGTCGACTTCGCGGCTGCTGCCGCTGTTGACGTCCTTGATGCTCACTGTCCAGCCACTACCGTTGCGGCGCAGGCCGACGACCTTCTTGCTGTACTTGACCTGCGCATCCGGGCTGTTGCCCAGGTGCTTGAGCAGCTTGTTGGTCAGCGCGCCGAAGTTGACGTCGGTGCCTTTCATCACGCGGGTGGCGGCAATGTGCTGGTCGGCGGGGCGGCCGGGCATCATCAGCGGCATCCAGTCGTTCATCACCGCCTTGTCTTCGGTGTACTCCATCTCGGCAAAGGCGTGATGCTGCTTGAGCAGCTCGAAACGCTTCTTGAGGAAGCTCACGCCCTTGTCACCTTCGACGTAGCTCAGGTGCGGGACCGGGTTGATGAACGCGCGCGGCGACCCGAAGGTGCCCTTTTTGCTCAGGTAAGCCCAGAACTGCCGGGAAACCTCGAACTGGGTGTTGATGTGCACGGCCTTTTTGATGTCGATGCTGCCATCGGCGGCCTGCGGGGTGTAATTGAGCTCGCACAGGCCGGCATGGCCGGTACCGGCGTTGTTCCACGGGTTGGAGCTTTCCGCAGCACCGGAGTCCATCGCTTCGACGACCTCCAGCTTGAGGGCTGGGTCGAGCTCCTTGAGCAGTACGGCCAGGGTGGCACTCATGATGCCCGCGCCTACCAGTACTACATCAACCGATTCGTTCTGCGCCATTTAACGCGTCTCCACAATCTACAGCACCTAATTGACAGCATAGGAAACCGGGGTTGCCCGGATTGCCATGTCCGACTCTTCGCAGTTGTTGCCACTTCCGCGGACACCGCCAATCAGTCTCGGGGGGTTGCACTATTGAACCCCGATTGCCACCCCTGCGGCAATTCGACTTATGGTCAAGTGATCCGTCGTGCGTTATGGACCGGCCTCAGGCTCCCATCCAGCAGGAGTACGTTTGCCGCCTGTTCAGGGCTGTTGCAGACACATCTGTCGCTTTTACACATGCCAGACTGTTCATTTGCTCGCCACACTCTTGTGAAGTAGTGAAAACCGTGTTTTTCACGCTCTTTTGGAGACGTGAACCTCAAAAGGGGATGCGCGATGGCAACCCGCAGGTTCATGCCAAGCAGGCGGCCAGAACAGCAGGCACGACAGCCAATGCAAGACCTGAGTGGAAGGCTCTCTGTGGGCGAAGCGTCGAGGGTGCCGGGGTCAATCGGCGAATGCGGGGCCCGATCAGGAGACGTCCTTATAATCGGGGGGAGATTATAGCGATGTCGCGGGCAGAAAGGTCGTTCTTATTGGTTTTTATTGCAGCGTTTGTCAGGTAGCGAGTATGCGTTGCTGCCAACCACCTCTTGCCGGGGTGCAAGCCCGAGCGCCGTGCATGCGCGCTCTGCGGCGGTTTTTCTTGCAGCTTGCCGCTAACCGCTCGGCGCTGGGTATACTGTGCGCCTTTGCCGCTTTTTCTGGAGAAATGCGCATGTTGCAACGTCTGTTGTTCGGTTTGTTCGCGGTGGCCAGCCTGAGCCTGGCCGGTTGTGCCCACAGCCCGCAACAACTCAGCCCGCAGCCCAAGCTTACCCAGCAGCTGGCGCCGGTCGGCCATGGCCAGGCGGTGGTGGTGCGAGTGGTTGATGGCCGTGCTTCGCAGTCGCTGGGCACCCGCGGTGGCATGTACCCTGAAACCAGCACCATCACGGTCAATGGCAACGATGTCGTGCCCAAGCTGCAGGCCCAGGCCGAAGCTGCGGTACGCCTGCTCGGCTTCACCCCGACGCCGAACGCCGCTGGCGCGCCACAGCTGACGGTCACCCTGGCGGAGCTTAAGTATCAGTCGCCCAAGGACAAAATGTACGTGACCGAGGCAACCATCGGCGCCACCTTCCGCGCTGACGTGTCCAACGCCAACCGCCGTTACAGCGGCCGCTACGGTGCTTCGTTGGACCAGCGTTTCGGCATGGCGCCGAACCAGGAAACCAACACCAAGCTGGTGAGCGACGTGCTCAGCGATGCGCTGACCCGCCTGTTCAAGGACCCGACTGTCGGTCAGGTACTGGGCGAGTAACGTTCGGCTTCAAAAAAAAGCCCGCTGCCTGAGTGTCAGGCAGCGGGCTTTTTTGTGGCCTTCGCGGGCCTCATCGCAGGCTGTCGCCAGCTCCCACGCAGGCCGTGCTCAACCGCAAAATTGCTGGTTGGACCCAATCCTGTGGAAAATGATAGAGAGCCGTGGCGAGCGGGCTTGTCCCGCGTTGGGCTGCGCAGCAGCCCTGAAAACCCCAGGGGCTGCTGCGCAGCCC
>NZ_JABWRG010000167.1:0-2966 GCF_014268825.1 Pseudomonas sp. SWRI51
CGGAATTGGTAGACGCGCTGGTTTCAGGTATCAGTGACTTAACGGTCGTGGAAGTTCGAGTCTTCTCCTGGGCACCATACAAAAACCCACTAGCTTGCTAGTGGGTTTTTTCTTGCCTGCGATTTATGCAACCACCGCCCTGCCCTGGCCGCTGGCCATGAATTTCCCGTCATGCGGCCACTTGAGAAACGATTTCGTTTACCATTGTTTCTGAATATGTAGCCGTAAGCGAGGAAGTACCCGCATGACGATCCGTCCGCAACCGCTGATGCGCACCCTGGCCGCTGCCGTCCTGAGCCTGGTGATTGGCGCTCCGGCCGCCCTGGCAGACGCACCGGCCAGCCTGACCATGTACAACGGTCAGCACAAGGAAATCGGCGAAGCCATCGCCAAGGCCTACGAGGCCAAGACCGGCATCCGCATCAATATTCGCAAAGGCAGCAGCAACCAGCTGGCCAGCCAGATCATCGAGGAAGGCGACCGCTCGCCGGCTGACATCATCTATACCGAAGAATCCCCGCCGCTGAACAACCTCGGCGAACTGGGCCTGCTGGCCAAGATCGACGATGCCACGCTGAACATGCTGCCTAAAGAGTATGTCGGCGCCAACGGCACTTGGATGGGCGTCACTGCCCGCACCCGCGTGGTGGTGTTCAACCCGAAGAAGATCGACGAGAAAGACCTGCCGACCTCGGTCATGGACTTCGCCAGCCCAGAATGGGACGGCCGCGTCGGCTACGTTCCGACCAGCGGTGCATTCCAGGAGCAGGCTGTAGCCATCCTCAAGATGCACGGGCGTGAAGCCACCGAAGAATGGCTGACCGGCCTTAAAGCCTTCGGCAAGACCTACACCAACAACATGGTTGCCCTCAAAGCCGTAGAAAAAGGTGAAGTCGCTGCGGTGCTGGTGAACAATTATTACTGGTACGCCCTGGAGCGCGAGCGCGGCAAGCTTGACTCCAAGCTGTACTACCTGGCCGATGGCGATGCCGGCAACCTGGTGACCATTTCCGGCGCAGCTGCGGTAAAAGCCAGCAAACACCCGAAAGAAGCCCAGGCCCTGCTCAACTGGATGGCCAGCGAAGAAGGCCAGCGCGTGATCACCCAGACCACCGCTGAATACCCGCTGCATAAAGGCATGGTCTCCGACCGTGGCCTGAAGCCGTTCGATGAGCTGCGCCCGCCGAAAATCTCCCCCGCCGACCTTGGCAATGCCGAAGAAGCCATCGAGCTTGAGCGCGAGGTTGGCCTGCTCTGATGACCGCCGCCCTGTCCACGCCGCCCCCGGTACGCTTCGTGCCGGGCCGCAAGCGCCCTTCTGTATGGGTGGTGCTGCCCGTGCTGTTCCTGGTGGCAATGAGCTTGCTGCCACTGCTGTACGTAGGCCTCAAGGCCTGGGAAGCCGGCTGGCGCGAGGCGCTGCACCTGCTATGGCGCCCGTTCGTCTGGGGGCTGATGCGCAACACGCTGATGCTCATGGCCGGGGTGACACTGGTGTGCATGGTGGTCGGCATGGCCTTGGCCTGGCTGCTCGAACGCAGCAACCTGCCGGGCCGTCGCCTGTGGGGCGTGGTGCTGTGCCTGCCATTTGCCGTGCCGTCGTTCGTCAGCAGCTTCACCTGGGTGTCGCTGAGTTCGGACTTCGAAGGCCTCGGCGGGGCGATTCTGGTCATGGCGCTGTCGAAATACCCGCTGGTGTTTCTGCCTGTGGCGGCGACACTGCGCAACCTCGACACCTCGCTCGAGGAGTCGGCGCGTACGTTGGGCTGTAGCCGCTGGGGCGTGTTCGTCAAAATCACCCTGCCGCTGCTGTGGCCGTCGATGCTGGCCGGTGCATTGCTGATTGCCCTGCACATGCTGGTGGAGTTCGGCGCGCTGTCGATCCTTGGCCTGCAGACGTTCACCACGGCGATCTACCAGCAGTTCGAACTGGAATTCAGCAACGCCAACGCCGCCATGCTGTCGGCGGTACTACTGGCGCTGTGCTTGATCATGCTGTGGCTGGAACTGCGCGTGCGTGGCAAGGCTCGCCATGTACGCATTGGCCAAGGTGTGGCGCGCCGTGCGCAGCCCGTGCGCCTGCGCGGCTGGACGCCGCTGGCGCAGCTTTTCTGCCTGGGCCTGGCGATACTGGGCAGCGGCATTCCGCTGGCCATGCTCGGCTACTGGCTTAGCGTCGGCTCGTCCGCAGCCTTCCCGGTGGCGGCAATCAGCAAGGCGCTGGTGACTTCGTTATCGGTTTCGCTGGGTGGCGCAGGGTTCTGTGTGCTGCTGGCGCTGCCGATCAGTTTCCTGGTGGTGCGCTACAAGGGCCGCCTGGCGATCTGGGCCGAACGCCTGCCGTATTTGCTGCATGCCCTGCCGGGGCTGGTGATCGCGCTGACGCTGGTGTTCTTCGCCCTGCACTATGTGCCGGCGCTGTACCAGACCACCGCGCTGCTGATTCTGGCGTACGCCCTGCTGTTCCTGCCGCTGGCCCAGTCGCCGGTGCGCACGGCGCTGAACAAGGCCTCACCGACCCTTGAAGAGGCAGCACGGACCTTGGGCGCGAGCAGTTTCACAGCGTTTTGCCGCGTGACCCTGCCGATTATCTTCCCGGCCATGGCGGCGGCATTCGCCCTGGTGTTTCTGGATGCCATGAAGGAGCTGACCGCAACCTTGCTGCTCAGCCCGACAGGCATGACCACCTTGGCCACCGAGGTGTGGGCGCATACCGCCAACGTCGAGTTTGCCGCAGCAGCACCTTATGCGGCGCTGTTGATTGTGGTGTCGGGGTTGCCGGTGTATCTGCTGACGACGCGGATGTATCTGAACCGGGCGTAGGCCATACCGGCCGCCAGCTCCCACAGGGTCTGGATAAGGCCTCAATATTGCGACTGTGCGCGGTCTCTGTGGGAGATTCTATGGTTTTGTACAAGCCTGTTCCCACTAGACATATCTCCTTGTGGCGAGCTCCCTTGTGGCGA
>NZ_JABWRG010000168.1:0-2766 GCF_014268825.1 Pseudomonas sp. SWRI51
GCGCAGCCCAACGCGGGACAAGCCCGCTCGCCACAACTCTCTATCATTTCCCACAGGATTGGGTCCAACCAGCAATGTTGCGGTTGAACATGGTCTCTGTGGGAGCTGGCGACAGCCTGCGATGAGGCATGAACAAGCCTGCGCAGCACTGGAGCTATTGCTCGCCGATGCTCCGGCTGATGGCATCGACCGTGGCGTCGATCTGCGCCTGGGTACGTTCGAGGGTCTGCGCGTGCTCGCGCTGCAGTTCGATCTGCTTCGAACACAGGTTCAACGCCGCCAGCACCAGCAGCTTGTCGCCGATCAGGGTCGGGTAGCTGCGCTTGGTCTCGGCCAGCGTGACATTAAGCATGCGCACCGCCTGCGCCAGGGTTTCTTCCTGGCCTTCGGGCGCCTTCAGCGAATAGTCATTGCCCAGAATGGACACGACATTGACTGGCTGTGCGTGCAGCTTCATGCGCCGACGGTACCAGCGCTAGCGCGCTCGACCAGGGCCTGAATACGGGCAGCAGTGGCACCGTGTTTCTCTTCCTGCTCCATCAGCGACAGCTGCAGGGTTTCATTCTCTTCCTTGGCCTGAGCCAGTTCCTGGCCGAGGCTGGTGTTCTGCTCGGTCAATTGTGCGTTTTTTTGCAGCAGGTCAGTGACCAGTTGCTCGAGTTGGTTCAGAGATGTTTCCAGCATGGCTTTGTCTCGGTTGTTGCAAGGGGCGCACACGATAAGGAAAAACCTGCGCCCCCGCCATTAAATATCGGATTCATAAGGTTTTAACCTGCGGCGATTGACCTGAGTTCGGTCTTCTTGTTCCGATTCGGCACAACCGCTGGTCCGTTTACCTGCCCACTGACCAAGATATTTCATCAAACCGTGCTCAAGACTGACCGGTCACGACCGATACGCAGGCAGGTTCATCTCGCGCGCAAGGATTGCGGCCTCCTCCCCCATCTGGAACTGCCTTCCATGTCATTACGCAACATGAATATCGCCCCGCGCGCGTTGTTGGGCTTCGCGGTCATCGGCCTGCTGATGATCGGCCTGGGTATTTTCTCGCTGGTCCAGATGGGCAACATCCGCCAGGCCGGCGTGACCATCGAACAGGTCAACATCCCCAGCATCAAGACCCTGAACGAACTGACCGCACTCAACCTGCGCCTGCGCACCCTGTCGTACCGCCTGCTGACCAACCGCGAGCCTGCCGTGCAGCAGGACACCATGCGCCTGCTCGATGAGCGCAACGCGCAGATCGACAAGGCCCGCCGCACCTACGAGCCGCTGATCGCCGCCCGCGACGAGCAGGCCGCCTTCGATGAATACAGCAAACTGCTCGGCCAGTACCGCCAACTCGAAGCGCGTATGCGCACCTTGAGCCAGGCTGACCGTGTCGATGAGCTGCGCGAGCTGCTCAACCGCGAGTTGATGGACAACTCCGAGCAGATCAACAAAGCCATGGACACGCTGTTGCAGTGCAACACCGACCAGTCCCGCGCCACCAACGCCGAAGCCGCCAGCCAGTATTCCAGCGCCTTCAGCCTGGTGATCGCGCTGTTGGTTGCTGCCACCGTGCTGACGTTCCTGTTCGCCTGGCTGCTGACCCGCAGCATCGTCAAACCCATCGATGAGGCGCTGCGTGCAGCCGAGCAGATCGCCGAAGGCGACCTGACCCACAACCTGCACCCAGAGGGCACCGACGAGGCCGCCCGCCTGTTGCAGGCCATGGCCAAGATGCAGGACAAGCTGCGCGACACCTTGCAGCTGATTTCCGGCTCTGCCAACCAGCTGGCCTCGGCCGCTGAAGAACTGAACAGCGTCACCGACGAAAGCGCCCGTGGCCTGCAGCAGCAGAACAACGAAATCCAGCAAGCGGCCACTGCCGTGACCGAAATGACCAGCGCGGTCGAAGAAGTGGCACGCAATGCGGTGAGCACCTCGGAGGCCTCCAGCGACGCCAGCCGTTCGGCCGGCGACGGCCGTGACCTGGTCATGGAAACCGTCAACGCCATCGAGCGCATGAGCGGCGACGTGCAGGCCACCGGCACGCTGATTACCCACTTGGCTGAGCAGTCGCATGACATCGGCAAGGTGCTCGATGTGATTCGCGGTTTGGCCGACCAGACCAACCTGCTGGCCCTCAACGCCGCCATCGAAGCCGCGCGCGCCGGTGAAGCTGGCCGTGGGTTTGCCGTGGTTGCCGATGAAGTACGGGCCTTGGCGCACCGCACCCAGCAGTCCACCAGCGAGATCGAGCGGATGATTGGCAGCATCCAGAGCGGTACAGGCCAGGCGGTGGACTCGATGCGCACCAGCACCGAGCGCGCCGAGTCGACGCTGAATATCGCCAAGGGCGCAGGCCTGGCGCTGGACACCATCGCCGCAGCGGTGGCGCAGATCAACGAGCGTAACCTGGTGATCGCCAGTGCTGCCGAGGAGCAGGCGCAGGTCGCCCGTGAAGTGGACCGCAACCTGGTGAACATCAACGACCTGTCGGTGCAGAGCGCCACCGGCGCGCATCAGACCAGCGCGGCGAGTGCCGAGCTGTCGCGTCTGGCGGTGGATTTGAACGGGCTGGTGGCGCGTTTTCGTACCTGATCGCTAAAAAGCGGGGCTGCTCTGCGGCCCTTTCGCAGGCTATCGCCAGCTCCTACAGGGATCCAGATCAGGCCTCGATAGTGTGGTTGGACGCGGTCCCTGGGGGAGATTCTATGGTTTCGGGCAAGTCGCTTTTGATTGTGTAGGAGCGGCCTTGTGTCGCGAAAGGGCTGCGAAGCA
>NZ_JABWRG010000169.1:0-2479 GCF_014268825.1 Pseudomonas sp. SWRI51
GCCTTGCGCCGCGAAAGGGCTGCAAAGCAGCCCCCGGCGGTATCTAAGTGATGGACAAATCCTGGGGGCGCTTCGCACCCCTTTCGCGGCACAAGGCCGCTCCTACAGTGCCGAGCGGCCGTAGCTGGATTCAGCGCGCAGTCAGCGCCGAATAGCTGTTCATCAGGTTGCGGTAGTTGGGGATCCGCTGCGACAGCAGGTTGCCCAGCCCTTCGATGTCGTTGCGCCAGTCGCGGTGCAGCTCACAGGCCACCGAGAACCAGTTCATCATCTGCGCGCCAGCCTGGGTCATGCGTGCCCATGCGGCCTGCTGCACAGTCTCGTTGAACGTGCCCGAGGCATCGGTCACAACGAACACTTCAAAGCCCTCGGCCAATGCCGACAGGGTCGGGAACGCCACGCAGACATCGGTCACCACACCGGCGATGATCAGTTGCTTGCGGCCGGTGGCCTTGATCGCCTTGACGAAATCTTCGTTGTCCCAGGCGTTGATCTGGCCAGGGCGGGCGATGTACGGCGCATCCGGGAACATTTCCTTGAGCTCGGGCACCAGCGGGCCGTTGGGGCCTTGCTCGAAACTGGTGGTGAGGATGGTCGGCAGGCCGAAGAACTTGGCCAGGTCGCCCAGCGCCAGCACGTTGTTCTTGAACTCGTTGGGCGAGAAGTCCTGCACCAGCGAAATCAGGCCGGTCTGGTGGTCCACCAGCAGCACGACGGCATCGTCTTTGTTCAAGCGCTTGTAGTCAGGTTGGCTCACGAGGGTGACTCCTTGGATGGGTGCAACGGCGGTATTGGCCCTGGGGCCTATACCAGTGGATGACATGGATTTAAGGATGCCGCGCCGACTGGCGCCACGCCTTGGGCGGCTGGCCGACCAAACGGCTGAAGGCGCGGGTGAAATGCGACTGGTCGCAGAACCCGCACTCAAGGCTCACATGGGTGATCGGCACTTCGGTGGCCAGCAGGCGCTTGGCCTTTTCCATCCGCGCCCGCAGGCGCCAGGCCTGCGGCGACAGGCCGGTGGTAACTTTGAAGGCGCGCGAGAAGTGGCTGCGGGTGAGGTGGCACAAGCTTGCGATCTCGATGATCGACAGCGGGCTGTGCAGCATCAGTTCCTTGGCCTGGCGCAGGCGCTGTGCGGTCAACGCGCCGGGCGGGGTAAGCCGGTAGTCGGGGGCGGGTTCAGCGGCCATGACGACGCTCCTGTTTCGATGGAGAAAGTCTGGCGCCCGCGACATGACAAAGTCCTGAGCCGAACCTTAATAGTTGTTAATTGCGCTTTACCCTGTGGCGCCAGGGGTGTTGCGCTTGCCCGAGCGTTTTTATCAACATTGCTGGCCCGGCACGCTATACCGATACCTTAAGATGCCGGGCATGTCTGGTTTCAGGCCGCCTGCGCAGGCGGCGATCAAGGTGAATGGTCATGTCCAAAACGGTTGCGATGGTGCTTTTCAACGATGTCCTGATGCTGGATGTCACCGGCCCTTTGGATGCCTTTGCCATCGCCAACCGGTTTCTTGCCCAAGACCAACGCTACCACCTGCTCACCCTCGCCGAGGGCAGCGAACCGGTGCGCGGCTCGTGTGGGCTGCGGGTGCTGGCTGACGGGCAACTGCAAGACCTGCCGCCAGCCGTCGACCTGCTGCTGGTCCCCGGTGGCCCGGGGGCCTATGACGTGGCATTGCCGGGGCTGGAGCGCTGGCTGCCGGGGGCTGCGCGCAGTGCCAGGCGTTTTGGGGCGATCTGCACCGGGGTGTTTCTGCTCGGGCGCGCCGGGCTGTTGGGCGGCTATCGTTGCACCACACACTGGAATTACGTCGAGCGCCTGGCCCGGCAGTTCCCTCAGGCGCGGGTCGAGACCGAACAAATCTACGTGGTGGACCGCGACCTCATTACCTCCGGCGGCATCACTGCCGGTATCGACCTGGCGCTGGCAGTGGTGGCTGAAGACCACGGCAAGCACTTGGCGCTGGAGGTGGCCAAGGTGCTGCTGGTGGCACGTCATCGCCAGGGCGGGCAGTTGCCCTACGGCCCGCTGCTGGCGGCGGTGCCACGTGATGGTAGCCCCACGGCGCGGGTGCAGGCCTACATCGTGGACCACATCGAGGAGGCCTTCACCGTGCAGAAAATGGCCGAACTGGTGGCCATGAGTGCACGCAACTTTGCCCGGGCGTTCCAGCGCGAGGTGGGGGTTACGCCGTTGCAGTACTTGCAGAATGCGCGCATCGACCATGCCCGCAAGCTGCTCGAAGCGTCCGACCTGCCGCTGAAGGTAGTCGCCGCACGCAGCGGGTTTGGCAGTGACCGGCATATGCGCAAGGTGTTCTGCGAGCGCATCGGCATGACCCCCAACCAGTACCGGGCGCAGTTTGGTGGTGGGGGGTTGGCTTAAGCCTGTCAGGGCATCACTCTCGCGGCTGAACACGAGCTCTGTAGGAGCGGCCTTGCGTCGCGAAAGGGCTGCGTAGCAGCCCCAGCG
>NZ_JABWRG010000017.1:0-67501 GCF_014268825.1 Pseudomonas sp. SWRI51
AATGCGTTGAGTTGCGAAACACCGAGGCATTGATTGATGTATGGCCTCAACAGTCGGTCGCGCTCAGGCTCCGATAGGTTGTCGGCGCTTTTGATCTCAATTTCCTGAACAGGGAAACACCTGGCGTCAGCGGGAGCCTTGCGGTCTGGAGACTGAGACGGAGAACCCGGCAGTTCCTTGAGGTCTTCCAGGCGTCGGCGTTGGTCTTCAAGCAGACGCTCCTGGCGATCACGAATCAGATCCGTTTCACCGGGCGTTGGCGCACCGACTGCAATACGCAGTGGGGTGAGGCTCAACAGGATACCGAGCAACGACGCTTTGCAGAGAAAGGAGGACATTTACAGTAAAGAGACGAGTAGTGGCCAAATAGTGGCGCGCAATGTACATCGTCGTCATTCTGACGTCAAAAAACAAATACGAGTTAAGGATGGTCGCCGCTCTGGACGAAGGGGAAGCGTCCCGCCCGGATCGGTGCTCGGGCCGCAGCGTTGGTCAAAGCACATCAAGGCATTGAGCCAGATGATCTGGAACCGGTGACCGGTCAAGGCGGCTGCCGACATCTGCTTTAAGCAGGCAGCCAGCTTTCCAGGCCCGCAACAATAAACTTCAATGTTTGATAAGGGGTTGATGCCCAAGTGCATAGAGCTGATAGTCCGTCACCGCTTGGTAGGCCGATTCAGCGATCAGTCGCAGGCGTTCCACCTGGTCCGGCGCCTCGCCGGCGGCCTGGGCCTCGTGGTAACGGCGAAGCGCCGCTATCGCCTCTTGAATCAGGGGTTCGCCCGCCTCGATCATCCCTTCGATTGTCCGCTTCACAGCCCTTTCCTGGTGGTTTTCTCAACGCATTATAGGCAAAGGCAGCCTCACGCCTTCCACGCTTCCCGTACACCGTCAGATCAGAACAACTGACCCAGCTCGGCAGGCTCCCAGTTCATGATCACCAACTCGCCAGTTACCTCCGCTTTTCCAACTCGTTGGTTGGCCGTTGTGTAGCGAATATCCAGGCACTCGAAGTGGAAGCCATCGAACGCTCGCCGGATATCGGGGTGGTCATTGATGCTGACCATCACCCTGCCCTTACAGCGCCGCATGAACTTGGCCATGCGTTCGTACTCCTCGAACGGGAAGTCGACGCCATAGCCGGCAGTCTGCCAGTAGGGAGGATCCATGTAGAAGAACGTGTGCGCACGGTCGTAGCGTTCGGCGCAGTCGAGCCAGGATAGGTTCTCGACGTAGGTGCCCGCGAGCCGTTGCCAGGCGGCTGAAAGGTTCTCCTCGATGCGCAGCAGATTGATGGCAGGTCCGGTGGTTGCGGTGCCAAACGTCTGACCGCTGACCTTTCCGCCGAAGGCATGCTGCTGAAGGTAGAAGAAACGGGCGGCGCGCTGAATGTCCGTCAGCGTCTCGGGGCGGGTCATCTTCTGCCACTCGAAGATCTGGCGGGAGCTGAGTGCCCACTTGAACTGGCGAACAAACTCTTCCAAGTGGTTTTGCACCACCCGATAGAGATTCACCAAGTCGCCATTCAGGTCGTTCAACACCTCTACCTGCGCGGGCTGGGGCCGCATGAAATAGAGGGCGGCTCCGCCCGCGAAAACCTCTACATAGCATTCATGCGATGGGAACAGTGGAATCAAGCGGTCTGCCAGGCGGCGCTTGCCGCCCATCCAAGGAATAATAGGGGATGTCATCTGAGCTCTCGTTGCTTGGGGTCCGGGTCCTGTTGGCTATCGAGTCGCTCAAGGGTGGGCCATGTAATTTAATGGGTGTGGTTAACTACCAGGCTCGCTTGTGGGCTTACTGGCTCGTTTGACGCATCAGGTCGTATTCGCTGGAGCACTGTAGCCCGGCTATTCGGGCGCGGTCATACGCTGCCGCCAGCTCTCCCGCTCGAGCATCAGCCCGTGCGAGCAGGTCGGAGAGCACCATGGCGGCGCGGGTGGCTGCCTGGCTTCTGGCGATAGCGCCGGAATCCGTGCCGGAGCAACTGACGGTGGCGGCGAGTTTTCCGGCTTCGTCACGCAGCCGCTGGCCAGCAGCATCAGCGCCAACAGCGGCAGTATCAGCAATCGTGCGTTGTTCATGTGCATCTGCCCTCACCTCCTCCTGCGCCCTCGCGCGCCTCTTTTCTTCTTCTCGTGTGGCAGCCTCTTCAACTGCCCAAGCCTGTTTGTCAGCCGCATCTCGTACCGCCCAGCGCGTCTGCCACTCGGCATCCTTGACCGCACAGCCGTGGCTGTAGGCGCCCCAATAGGACGCCACGACGAGCAACAGCACGATCGCGCGCAGCCCCCAGCCGCTCACGCCAGCACCCGCAGTGCCAAGTCATACAACGCTTTGCGTTCAGCGGTGCCATGTGGCACGCGGCCGGGCCGCCCGGTGTTGATCACACTGCCGATATCCTGGATGTGGCCGGCATCGGCCAGTTCGTTCAGGCCGTGCTCCGCCCACCACCAGGCGGCGGACTGGGCAGCGTGCTCGGCCTGCTCGAGCAGCTCGGGTTGATCCTCCAGCGGCAAGCCCAGGGTCAGGCCGGCGGCGCGGTAGTTGTCGCGGCCGGTGAGCTGGATCAGCCCACGGCCCCGGAACCGCCAGCCGTCGCCCGAGGATTCGGGGCCATTGCCCATGCGGCCGCCGTACACGCGGTTCGCGATCTTTTCCGGCTGGCGGGCGTATGCGCCGGCGGTCTGCGAAGTGAACCGGCTTGGCCAGGTGCGCACCAGCGCATCGGCGCTGTAGTTCAGGTTCTCCCCCAGATTGCGCAGCTGGCCTGATTCGTGGCCGACCTGGGCCAGGAACGCGGCCATGCGCACCCGGCTATCGATCTTCCAGCGCAGGGCTGCGCGGTTGAGCGCGGGCAAAAAAATACCCGCAACGGGGCGGGCTTTCGGGAGGATCTGCAGCAACTGCTGCTCAGTAATGGGCGTCATGCGTTTCTCCAGGCAAAAAAATACCGGCTCATGGCCGGCTGGGAGTTCGTTGGTGCTGATCAAGCGGGCCGCGCGGGGCGCAGCTCAATCTGCGGATAGCCGGCGGCGCCGTCCTTCCAAGCGCGCAAAGCAATTCGATAATCGCGCCACTGCCGGGCGGTACCAGGCAGCGCAGCGGGGTCTTCGTCTTCGAGCATGATCAACTGCTCAGCGGCCACTGGCATTTCCTCCTCCACCCAAGCCACCTCACGTTCTGCGCCGATGCGAGCCAGGGTTTCGTCGGAGATCACCCACTCGCCGGCCTGGGTGGCTGTATACAGCAGTGTGTCTTCATCATCTGGCCGCTGGCCGGACATTTCGACCCATCCATCTGGACACGTGCCACCAACCTGCTGGAAATTTCCACCAATCTCGGCGTAAACACTCATGCTCTTGCTCTCCATACTTTCACCCGGCACGGAGCTGAAGTGAGGGTGGTGTTTGTCTGCCCAAACGGATCTCCTATCAAGTTCGAGTTGTAACCCAAACGTGCATTGCCCGTTTGCACAACGATAGTGTTCAAGTCGAGTTGAGAACCCCTTGTGCCGTAGCCGCTCGGTGAAGAGTAGAACCAGCCGGCATCGCCCCATTTCCCGCCGATCTGGATTTCCGCCAAGACGATTACTTCATGCCCTGGAAACGGATTCGCCATTTCGTAGCGTGAGTTCACTGCGACGTTTGCCGGCGTAGCTTCGGTACCGCCATTGGGATATAGGTAAGCGAAACCGAATGAGCTCTCCAGCGCAGTCAATCCAGCGGAGAGGTTCGCATAGCTGGTGGCCAGCGCAGCGGCGTCAGCGGCGCCTGGATTGCTCACTTCACCAAAAAGAACTACACCCCAGACGCCCGCCACATGAGTGGGAAATGTGCTGTTACCGGTTCGCGGGGCACCATTCAAGCCGTTGTCCGACGGCGTGGCCTTCGTGCGCAATCGGGTTGCACCGTTCCCTGCGGCGGCGATTGTCACCATCGGGCCGTTACCCGCAGGCCCTGTGCCAAGCGTTGCATGACCCAGCGTTCCATCGGTACCGGTGCCGCCAGCCAGATCGAATAGGTGGCCCTGGAACTGGTCCTGTCTGATCTTGCCCGGCGCGATCCAGCCCTGCGCCAACCTGCCATCGTCACCCCGGAAGAACACGGGGCCGGCTGAATCGCCGCGAACCCCGTTAAGGTCGGGAATGTAAAGGGTGTCAGTTGCAGCATCGTAAGCCCATGCACCTCGAGCGTACTTATCTGCGAGCCAAGCGGCGGCTGGAACAACCGGCACACTCGGCGTCGAACTCTGAAGGTTCGAAACGGCAATCGGATACTGCGCGGCGGCATTACTGATTGCCTGTCCATCGGCGTATATCACGCCGTTCGGCTGGCTCATACGCCCCGGAAGACTGACCAATTCACCAAAGAATCGCCCCGCTCCCCCTGGCCCCCACTCCCCGTTTGCCAGCAGCACACGGTTAGGCTCGCCAGGGCCTGGTGCCGGCGCCAACCCTTTTTCTCCCGCCGTCGTCTGCGTGGCCCCTTTCATGGTCGGTACACCGGTCTTATAGCCGGTACCGCCCTGCTCCAGCGACAGAGGGGTAGTAAGCCCAGACAGCGAGGTAATATCGCTGTTAGCCCCACTGTTCGCCTTGTGCGACACGTTGTGCTCCGATTGGGCGGCTGCCTCAGCAGATACGCGTGCAGCCTCTGCTGACTCCTCAGCGCGGTCGGCCAAAGCTCCAGTGGAGTCGCGATAGCTCAGCGCTTCTGCAGCGGCCTGCTCCGCTGCTTCCTCGTGCTGACTCGCCTTGATGCGAGAGGCCTGAGCGCCCTCTGCTGCGCTCTCAGCCGCAGCGCGGTCGTCACTGGCCTTGTCAGCCGAATCGCTTGCCGCAGCAGCTGACGCTTCTGCCGCCTCGGCCGACTTACTGGCAGCCTCCACGTCCTGAGTGATCTCACCCAAACCGTCCGTCACCGCTCGCAAGCGGTCGGCCGATTCTTTTACATAGCCCTGCACCGGGGTGATGGCGTAGGTGCCGCTGGCCACGTTCTCGCCCAGGTAGGCTGGAAGGATGCTCAGCACCGTGGAACTGGCGATGTTGGCCACCTCATACCAGCGCCCGTCAGGCCCAAGAAAGGCATCACCCACGCGGGCGTTAAGTGCGAAGTTGGTCCCGGTACCGGCGACCGTCGTCTGGCCGGCAGCAATCGCCACCGTGCCCTGTCTGTACCACGGCATGTGTTGTTCCTCAGAGTGGTTTCATTGGACGCGAAGCGAACAGCGTCCGGCCATTCGGGCTCAGGGGGTTCGCTCCTGAATTGTTCTCGCAGTAAATCTGCAGCACGGACCGATTGCCTGGCAGGAAGCCGCCGAAATTTGGCCTGATCGGGTTGGTGGTGCCGATCACGTCGGTACACGAGAACAGCGCATTGGCAAGCACGTAATCGTCATAACTGCCGGTCCAGGCCATCCGATTGCTGGATGCGTAATAACTCACCCCCTCAATGGGAGTGCCCGCACGATAGAAACCCGACGCAGACGGCTGACCGTTGAGCAAGGCCAAGTTCGCAGTGGTTACGAACGTCCGATTTCCCTCGGCATCACGCACCGAAGCACCGTATTCCCCAGCGGGAGAGTTCGGCGTCATGTAGCTCGCGCAGAACCAGCGGATCTGCATATAGTCGTTTGCTGCACCACCATGGTGCTTGCTGTTTGCAAACTGTTTGAGGCGGAAGCCCGTCCAGTTCCCAGGGCCGCCCGTTACATAGAATCTGCCGACCATCATGTAATTGACCGCATTCAGGAAAATCAGCGGCCTCTCGTATGTCTTGATCGGACTGGAGAAGGCCACAGTAGCCCAATCCCGGACGATTACCTCCATACCTGGACGCCAGTAAAGGCCGATCTGAAACGCACCGCTGTGACGGATCGTCAACACTCGGTTGACCGAGTCGATCTGCGTGCGGACATCGTTGTTCCGGGTCCGGATGCCGTAGGTTCCAGGCGCCTCAAATGGCTCTCCGCCCTGAGACAAGATCATCACCTGCCACGGCTCGGTTTGCGGCTGCCGCAGGTGCAGCCGGCCCGGCGAATACCAGGCCTGCGGTGAAGACGTGTACTCATTGCGATTGGTCAAGGCATCGACCACCACAAAAGATTCGGCCTTGATCTCCGGAATCGAGATGTACTGATCGAATGCCCCATTGCCTCTCACCGTCATCATTTTTATGGACCGGATCGGCGTGACTGTGGTGTCGAGCGTAATCCGGCTCAGTTCATCTCGTGTGCGCAATCCATAAAGGGCCGCCATCAGGTGAGCCTCCCGATAGCGGCGCGCTCAACGTCGTTCACGTCATAAACGTAGACGCCGCCATTGTTGAGCAACGTAGAGCCGTCGCCATCATGGCCGCGCACTGCAAAGGTGCCATTGACCATGTCGATCTCGATCAAGGGCCTGCCTTGTGGGTCAACGGCCTGGGACTTGAGCGACATGCTCAAGACCAGTTCCTGGATAAACGCCTTGTTGATGAGAGCGGTGTTAATGAACATCTGTCCGCCCTCAACCACGACCGGAGTGGTCATTACTCCCGACACCTCGTCCACAATTGCCCAGCGCTGAGCAAAGTTAAGGATTTGGCTGGTTTCCCCGTCGCTCCCGAGCAGCAGGCCGGCCTGGACCGTCTGCCCGCCCACTGTGGTCTCGGCCTTGATAGTCACCTGTGCCCCGACTTTGCCATCGAGCCGGACAACTGCCTCGCTAACTATTCCCACGGCGGCGCTGGTGTCCCCGATCGAGACATTTAGCTCCTCAGCCCTGCGAGCGAGCGCCTCCGTTTCGCTTGCCCTGACCCGTTCCTCAACCTTGATCCGGGCCTTCGTCTCCCAGCCGGCCAGCGCGTCGGCAAGGTCGCCGTCAGCGCTATCCGGGCGCCAGGCCGCTTGGAGGAGGCTAAGCTGATCAGCCGATGCAGTAACGCGACCGTCAACCTCTTCGGTTCGGGCGGTAATGAGCTGCACCTGCTGGGCCAGGCCGTTGGCAGTCTCCAGTGTCTGACCAACGTCCGCCCAAAGGCTGTTGTTGGGCGGCGTGTTCCCCCCCTCAGGATCGGCGGCCACCTCATGCAAGGCCTGATAGATCCGACCATCAACGACTACCAGTTGACCCTGCTCATATACCTGATCAGGGTCATACGCCTTCAGCCCGTCCAATGCAGCAATCTGGTCTTGGAGGTCGTCGATCTCCTTCCCAAGCTCAGGGCCGAGCTGGCTGCGCTCGATCTTGTCCTTGAGCGCCTCCAGCATGGTTGTCACGTTGGTGGATGTGGAGGCAGGCACTCGCAGGAAACTGCTTACCCCATAGGCGTTGCGCGAGCGTATGAAGTAGTAATAGTTAGTGAAAAATGCCAAGCCGGTGTGTGTCAGGCTTAAGCCCTGCCCGAGGTATTCAGCCTGTTCGACAGTCGCCTGAGGATCCAGGCTGTAGAAATACTCGTAGGTCCCACCATTGAGGCCGTGCTGCACATTACGCGGCAACAGGGTGATGCTCTCGACGGTCGACTGCACCGTGCACGTCTCGGGCGCCGCTGGCCCGTCGATGTTCACCGTGATGCTCGCCTCCCCGGAACGGGTGAGAGGACCGAGGGCAGCTACGGCAATGGTGTAGCGACCGGACGGAAGTCCGCCGATAGGTAACTGGAGCGTGGTGTCGGGAACTTGCTGCGCCTGAACCGCAGTGCCGCTCTGGCGCACCGTGACTGCGTATCCGGTGACGACCCCGAATGGTGGAACCCAGCTCAGCAGCCCCTGGACAACCTCAGCAGATTCGTCCCGAGCCCACACCAAATCTGTAGGTGACCCGAGCCCTCCCGATGGTAGATCGATGATACCGATAGGGTCGTACGGCTCACCCACCGCGTCGTCGAAAAGATCCTCGCTGTACTGGGTGACAGTCACCGTACATCCGTCGTCGGCAGCCATCCCCCAGTCAGTTACGATGAACTCGCCGACGATATTCAACGAAGGCAGGTTGACCCATACCACACGCCCGGGACGACAGTTGTAACCCATAAAGTTCATCGGGAACTGCAGGGAGCCGCCGGCCCGTGTGCGGCGTAACTTGATGTTGGCCAGACGCTGAGCCTGGTAGGCATTGGTGACGTAGCTCAGCGTCATGGAATCGGAGGACTCGCCTCCATCCTCGTCCACCCACTGCTGAATGCGCACCTCTGGGAAGTCAGTCTCGGCCCATGTCTGAGAGGGGTCGACAAAGGTGCCGGTCACGACGTTGATCGCGGCGTCATTGTTCACCTCGGTAGATCCAGACACCGTGCCGATAATCATGTCTTCGGTGATTTCAAAGTCATGCGGCCCATAGTAGGCGCCCGCTTGCAGCATCCATTTCCCGCCCACGCGGATCAGTTGCCCAGCGCAAGACTCCTCCAGCTTCTGCAGCACCTGGGTCCGCTGTTCGTCGGCGCCAATCACGCAGCCGGTTTGATAACGCACACCGGCAGTATCATCGGCGTTGGTGACCGCCTCGTCACACACGTTTGCCGCGCTAGCGAATGACTGAAACAAAATCTCGTCATCCGGCACCTTGCACCGCACGCGCAGGTACCACAGCAGGTGCAGGGCTGTGTTACCGCTGTAGCCGGTCAAGCCGCTGCGCGGGTCGTACATGTCCTTTCGGCCACGCACCACGAATCGGACATCTGGGATGCCCGACGGGAATTTCTCGGCACTGTGCTTTAGCGAAAGACGCACAAAGGACAGGCCGCGACCGATCTGCACGTCCCTCCAATCCCGGCAGTTGGCTTTGAGGAAGGCGTTCACCTTGGTCGGATCGACCACCAGCTCATAACTGGCATAGCCGCCGTAGGTCTTGATGTCCTCCTCGCCCAGGTAGATCGCCTCCAGCGCATCAACAGCGCCTTCGCTGAGCACATACACCAGATGCACCCACTCACCATCGGTCTGGCTTCCGGACTGCTCCTGCGCCCACACCAAGACGCCGCCAGTGCTGACCCGACCGAGGATGAACCGCACTGGTGCTTTTGATGACCGAACAGTTTGTGCCGACGGGCCGCTGCTGGACGCAACATCGCTTTTCAACGCCGCAGTTTGCTGCGACCCGATAAACAGCCCAACCGCCCCGCCGAGAATGGCAAAGCCGACACCGCCAGTGACAAATCCGAGCGCGGCACCGGCGGCCACCAATGCAATTTTCTTGACCGCCTTGCTCATTCGATCCTCCAGACAACCAGCGGCGCGCAATCGATACGCCCCACGCCCTCCTCCGACGCAGACCAGAAGTCACCGGCCCAGTACACGGCGACACCTCGGCCATTCGGGCCGTCATAGAGCGCCACGTCGCCACGCTGGGTAAAGGCCGGCTCAACCCGAGAAAAACACGCGTCCCACGCGCCTTCGAGTGACCCGTGGTTCCTCTTGAGCAGGCGCTTGGCCCCCGTCTCTGTGGTGTAGCGCCCCCGGTATGACGCCGCCGGGTCTACGCCGCAAATCGCCATTGAGCAATCAGCAGCGAACAGGCAGCAATCAAACTCGCCCCATGAAAAAGGCCGCTCAGTGGCGGCCTTGATCGTGTGAGCGAGCTGCGTGGTCCAGTTTCGATTTCTCATGGTCTACTCGTAGCTGAAGGAGGGGGCGTCCTTGCTCGCGCCCCAGTAGATCGGCCAATCCGCCATCTGGGCGACCGCGTAGAAGAATCGGTCATCCTGGTGCCGAGCGCGGTGATTCTCATCGGTCCAGCGCTCGGTCGCCGTGCGGCTCCACTCCGCCATCCGGTCGACGATAGGCACCTTGATGTGGTTGCCATTATCGCCGTTGCCGCTGTATGAGAACTGCGCCGCATCCATTCGACCGCTGAACAAGATGTCGGCGGCAGATTCGCCCGACTGGCTGAACACCACGAACATGAGCTTGGCGTTCCGCCCCCGACAGCCCTTGAGACTGGTTTCAGTGATGATGGTGGTGTCCAGCCCGCTGAGGGTAAGTTCGACACTCATCGGCGAGCTGGAGCTGCTGCTCTCCTGCGCCTGGCTGATTTCGCCGAAACTACCGACACCAAGGTAGGTGATTCCGTCGATTACCAAATCACCGGTGCCGGTATGCGCGAACACCATGCCGCCAGGGAAGTCCAGCTCGCATGCATAAACCGCCATGAAGTTGCCCTGAGTGATGATGTCGACTACTCGCTGACTAAATGGGAATGCCCCTGCCATTAGAACGCCTCCCGGAATTCAAGCGAGCCGTTCGACACCACCGGCCGGATAGTCACCGTGTGCGAATCGCTGGTACGCCGCATCTCCGCATACGGCGCTCGATACTCAATCGCGGCGCCGGCTCGAATGGTCTTTCGGATGGGCTTGTTGACGAGCACCTGCACCTGGCCCTCTGCGTCCGCAACAGCGTCATCAATGACCTCGAACATGACACCCTCGATGCTAATGTAATCGCCCATTGAGAACACTTTCGCGTCCGGCGTAACCCCTCCCAGTCTCATGGCAGAAGCCTGGGCGAGCGCACTAACCACGACCGGCGCCCCGATGGAGTCAGTGCGCGTGCGAGTGAACGCCGGAAGGTGGAAAGTACCAAACATGCCCTGTAAGCGCCCGATGAAGGACGTGAGAACACGCTCCTCGGCCCGCGACAGTGCGCCGAAGGTCACCTGGCACTGCCAATATGCCCCCGGATAGCCGACGATTTGCTGGGCGTTAGACAGCGTCGAGGTAAATGCCCGGTTGTTGTAAACGACGCCCCAGGTCATTTCAGTCGGGCACAACCCCTCCGGCCAAGCGATTGCCATGTGTCACTCCTGGTAGTCGATTAAGCCTTGCGCAGTTGCTGACGCGCAGGACCATTGGTGCGGAAGTCCCGAAGGACCATTTGATAGCCCATCTGAGCCCCCTGTTTGGCGGCCTCCTGGATGCGAGACAAGGTCGCCTCATCGGCAGACCCTTGCACGCTGATGTGCTGCTGTATGGGCGGCATGGAGTTCCATTGCCCCTTATCACCGCCCTGGGACTGGATGCTTTCGAGGGTCTTGTCGAGCTTCGCACTGGTACCGGCTGTGGTTACCCGTTCACCTTTTTGCAACAACCAGGTACCTTCTCGCGGAATGCTGTCGATACCATCATGCGCCATGCCCACCAGTGCCAGGCTCGAGGCCAAGCCTGTGGTAGTGGTCAGGGCGGCAGAGGCCGGCGCAGCGTTGGCACCAAACGACGCCAGAGACGCGAGCGCCGCAGCGGGGGCGTAGGCCGTGGCCATTGCTGTACCAGTCGCGACTGCAAGCGCCGAGGAAGCGGCGGCGGCTGTATTACCGATTGCCGCGTTAACAGCCATTTGCAGGCCGATTCTTACCAGCATGCGCAGTAGATCCTCGGCAATGCCTGCGGCGAATTCTTCGAAGTTGAATTTGCCGGTCTTCACGAAGTTGACCAGCTCGTCCTCCAGGCTACTCAAGGCATTGCTGGTCACGTCGTACATCTGC
Source organism: Pseudomonas sp. SWRI51 (assembly GCF_014268825.1). NCBI lineage: Bacteria > Pseudomonadati > Pseudomonadota > Gammaproteobacteria > Pseudomonadales > Pseudomonadaceae > Pseudomonas > Pseudomonas sp. SWRI51. The sequence goes on from NZ_JABWRG010000017.1 coordinate 11,462, forward strand.
GAAGACAAGTCGCGAGCATGATCCGAATAGTCCTGCCAGGCATCCTTGGCACCATCGAGCCAGTTGCTCTGCATTTCATCTTTCTTGTCGTAGTAATCCTGCTGTATCGCCAGGCGCTCAGCCAAAGCCTCGTCCAACATCTGTGTTTCTTTTTTATAGTTGGCTTCAGCGTCTGGGTCGTTCGCGAGCACAGCCTCCTTGTATTCCTTGTACATCTCGCGACGTTGCTTGTTGAAATCCTGCTCAATGGATAGCTTCTCCCGAAGCTGCGCTCGGTATTTTTCACCCCTGCCGGCGCCGGCAAGTTCCTGCTCAAACCCATCCTGCGTGGTGCGGTTATCCTCGGCGAGGTTGAATTTCAGCGCAGCGAGCTTCTTGGCATCTTGGTCGGCCTTCAACAGCGCCTTTTTTGCATCGAGTTCGGCAGCGAGCCCCTCTAGCACTTTGCGCTGCTTGGCATTCACGCCTTCAAGCTTCCCGCTCGCCAGCTCGAAGGCCAGCTTCTCGACCTCGGTGGCATTCTTGCGCTTGTCGGTCGAGGTGTTGATCAGCTCGATCTGACGCTTGTACCCCTCCTCCATGGTCTCGAAGCGCTTTTTGAGCGCATTGGCGGCTTTGTCACCCGCGGTCTTGTTCCTGTCGGTGGTTGCCTCAATCTGCGCGAGACGCTCAGCCGCGAGCTGCTGGGGACTTTTGCGCGGCGGAACGCCAACAGACGGCGTTGGGGAGCCCGGTGCCACCATTGATCTTCCGGTAATGCTCTGCTGCTCAGGTGACGCCAGGAGCATGTTCCGCCCTGTGAGAAAGCTGGATTTGGCTGAGAAACCAGCAGCGGCGTTGAACACCTTGTTCGCCGCCTCCAGCACACGCTGCATTTCCGAAATCTTCTTGTTCGCTGACTCTTCTGCCGCCTTGTTCGCAGCGTCCTGCAGCTTTTTCTCGGCAGCAGCTGCATCAGCAAGCGCTTGCTGCCGGGCGTAAATGGCCTCCAGCTCTTTGCGCAGCGACTGCTGTTTCGCCTTATCACCAGCTTTTACAGCGTCTTTGTACTTGTCCATCACATCGATCTGCGACGCGACAAGCCTGGCCTCCTCACGCTGCTTATCGTTGAGCCCCATCTTGCTGGCTTCGAACTCTGCCTGAGCTTTCTTGTTCGCCCCGAACAGGTCACGGGTCTCGCGTAGCTTGCCGATGTACTCTTCCCATTTGGCCACCTGCCCCTTGGTCTGTTCCTGACTGGCATTCAGGGCAGCTCGCATCTGCTCAGAGCTTTGTGAAACCTTTTTCGTCTCGCCATCCAGCCCACGGAGCACAGCCTTGAGCTCGTCGGCCTTCTGCACGTTGTTGTCATAGTCCCTCGTCAGCCCCGCAATTTCCTTGCGGAACTCGGGATACAGGCTCGCCTGCGACTCGATCCAGGTCGTTACGCTATCGAGAGTCCTTTGCCCGCGCTCGACTTCTTCGATCATCGTGCGGAACTGTTTGGTCTGAGGCCCCAGGTCAATGCCGCGTTCAATCTTGAACGCGTAGTTATCCAGTGCGGAGCTGGCGGTGCTCAGTGCCTGTTGCTGCTCATCGATCCATTCCAGGCGCTTCACGCGCTGCTGGGCGCCGCTGAGCTTCTCGTACTTCTCCCGGACTTCATCAACTGTCGCCCCGTGAGCGCTCAGCGCCTGTGTCGCCTCGTCGGCACTGGTGCGCATCGAAAAGAAGCTGGCCGCAACGAGACCAGTTGCGACGATGAGGCCGACTGGGCCGGTGAGCAGCGCGAGCAGACCCCGGCCTGCCGCGGCGGTGAGCAGGATGGCCTTGCTGGCGTTAGATGCAGCAGCAGTTGCAGCATCGGAAGTGCGAACCGCAGCATTCACGGCGAGCGTTGTTTCCCCATACGCCGCAACCGCTGCGGTTCTGACGGCGTAAGCCGCCTGCATCTCAGCGGATGTTGCAGCTGTCGTTGCAGCAAGCTGCGCTTCGGCGGCCTGGATCTGCCTGATGATGGCCACTTCGTCCAGTCGGGCCGCAGCCATTCGCGCGATGGCCAGTGCCCGCCCCTGCTCGTTGATTTGCGCCTTGAGCCGCTGTCCTTCAAGGTTCCTTTCGGCGGCCAACGTGGCCTGAACCGACTTGAGATTGTTGATCTCCGACGTCTGCCGCATGCGATCAGCCGCGATCTTCTGTTCTGCCGTGACGACTTCAAGCCTGGCTCGCTCCATCAGCGCCAGTGCATCGGCCTGTCGAGATTTCGCTGTTTCCAGCGCCTGCCGAGAGGCCGCGGAATCAGCATTGACCGCGCCCCATTGGGCCGCTGTGGTCGCGACCAATGCAGCCGCCTGCTGGATCGAGGCTTTCGTTGCCAGCGCAAAGCTGCTGGCAGCCTGGGCGCCGGATAGCGCCAGTCGAGCCCCGAACACATAAGCCAGAGTTTCTGCCGCGCTCGAAAAACTCTGGATCGTCTTCGCGGTCGTTGTCGCATTGGATGTGAAGCCGTCAAGTGCCTTGGATGCGCTCACGATGCTCGAGGAGATCGTTGCGCTGACACCAGACGCCTGATCCAGCCTACCCACGACCTGAGTGAACGAGTTTTCCAGCGCCGTGAGGCTGTTGCCGATCGTGACGGCAGTTTTGCCGAAAAGCTCATCGACAGCCTGCTGCTGCGCCTGAAGTGCTTTTACCACTGCGTCGGCGGTAAGTAGGCCAGCGGCGCCGAGGGTGCGCAGCTCGCCGACAGTCTTGCCCATGCCTGCCGCAATAGCCTGCGCCAGGGCCGGCGCCTGCTCCATGACCGAGTTCAGTTCCTCGCCACGCAGCGTGCCAGAGGCAAATGCCTGACCCAGCTGGATCAAAGCGGCGTTTGCCGATGCCGCGTTAGCGCCAGAAATGGCCATCGTCTTACTGATGGTGCCCACGATGCCGGCGACGCCCTCACCAGAGAGCTTCAGTTCCTTTTGGTTGGTCGCAATGCGCTGATAAAGCTCCGCCGTAGCGGTCAGCGGCTGATACGAGCTCTGCGCGATCGAGAACACCGCTTTCTGGGCAGCAGCAAGCTGAGCAGAACCCTCGGTCACCAGCAACATGCGGCTGGTGAGCGTGGTGTAGGCCTCCGATGCCGCATAAACGGCCTGGAGGCTAAAGGCGGACGCCAATGACGCTGAAACCGTAGCCGCAACCCCGGAAAGGGACGTAAAACTGCCTTGCATCGCGGAGACCCGCGCCGCAGCAGAGTCTGCCGCACTGCCGGTTCGGGACAGGGACCGCGAAGCCTGGTCCATGCCCTGTTGAAACCCACCAATCCTGGCAATTAGGTCCAGAGTCAGGGTGCCAAGCGAGCGGCTCGCCATTGCTTTTCTCCATGTCGCAAAAGACCCGCCGAAGCGGGCCTTATGGTTTGTCTAGCAGTGCTAAGCCACTGGAAAATGGACGGTATCGCTGCTGACCAGGACAGCCTGCAGATCACGCCCACTCGGCCATCGCCTGCTCAAGCGCAGTCCCCGGCTGAACTCGATGTGGCATGAAATCTTGAACATCGGCCTTGCCGCCCGCGCCTCGATTGACCTGCTGCGCAACGATTGCTGCGGCCAGCTCCCCTCGATACGCCAAGTTGAGCGATCCATGCTTGTCGCGGTAAGCCACCCAAGCCAGCACCTCCACGTAGGAAAGTGCTGCTTTGGCCTCAGCAATTGATTTGCCGCCGATCCCGTTCAGCACCAGTTCATGCCACAGCTCGTCGGCCGAGGTTAGCTCTTTGCTTCGGGGTTATTCACTTCATTGACGGCTTTGAGCAACAGCAGGCCAAGCGCTTGGTCGAGGTTGACAGCGTCTTCATAGGGCAGCGGCTCGTCACCATCCTTACCCAGCATGATCGAATCAGCCAGGTAACGAGCGTTCCTGGACGCCTTCGACTCGTCGGCGGCATACATCTGCTCCATTGCGCCAAAGGAGTGTCGGCGGACGTGCACGGTGAACTCGTCGGTAACTTCCTTGCCCGCCACGTCGAGATGCTTCCACTCGATCTTTTTGGCCACCAGCGCATCAACGATGACGCCCCCTTTCTTTTTCAGTTGCGCGAGATTCATGGAGCCCCCTTAGGCGGTTTTCTTGATCCAGGCAGAACCGCCTGAGCGTTGGATGGATACCGCAGTGCTGACCACGGCGTTGGCGGCGAAGTCGAACGGGAAGTCAGCGACATAGCCCTCGAACACGAACCAGGTGCGGCTGTCCGGCAGTTCGAAGTCATCGCCTTCGGCGTTCAGCGTCGGCGCTGCGGTGCCATCGGACCAGCCCACAGCCCACTTAACCGTGGTATCGCCGTCGGCCTCTGACATCTGGTGCAAGCGAATGTGGCTCGCGTTGTTCGGGTCGGCGTTAATGGTCAGGGACGCCTGGCCCGGCGTGCGCAGCCCTGGTTTGTAGGTGCGTTCCTTGGAACTGAGGCAGGTGTCCTCGATCTGCTCCTTCGGAGAACCGCCAGGGTTGAACGCAGTAGCACATTCCACTTCCATCACGGAGCTTGGGCCTGTGCCAGTGGGAGGCGGAACCAGGGAATAGACCTGGGTGCCTTGGGTCAAAATCGACATGGTTGTCTCCTGTCGGACAAAGAAAAGCCCGCACTGGGCGGGCTGGGTTGTTTTATCGGCGGACTATCCAATCCACATCAAAGCTTCGGTGGCAGTCCTTCGTCTTGGGGTCGCGATCGGTCGCACCCCAGCGCACGACATAGGCGATCGGCTCAATGGCGTCACACAGCGCTTTGGTCACTGCCTGCACCGGGTCGGCAGTGGCCGCGTACACGTCGAGTTGCAAGGTGAACCTGTCTGAGTCGGGTCGCCCCGCCAGGTAGTTCTCAGGGCTGCCGTTGATTACGCTCCAGACGACGTACGGCTTCACGGATTTTTCCGGCGCTTCGCCGAACGAGTAGAGTCGGCAGTCGACACCGGCGCCGATCAGCGCCGCTACACCGGGAGCAGCAGAGCAGACTGCGAAAATTGGCGCTTCCATCAAGACCCTCTCAATGCCGCGTCGACTTCTTGACCGAGCACTTGAATGAAGCGATCGGTTACCGCTGTGAAGTTGTTCGAAAATGCCGGCCGCATGAACGGCGCTGGCGGCGTGTGCTGGGTACCGAACTCGAGGTAGCGCCAGTGCCGGGTGTCGCCACCAGGATTGCCGCCTGCATCCTTGCTGTGCTGGTTCGAGCCAGCGCCGCCGCGAATACCCACTTTCATCACCACCCCGCCCTCACTGCGGCCCTGCCGACCTGATTCTTGGGTGACGATGTTCTTCCAGATCTTCTCGGCGGTTTCAGGATCGTCGATTGCCTTCGCGCGGGCCCTGGCATCGTCCCGGACGACGTTCATTGCCTGGCGGGCAGCCTTACGCAACCCCTTTCTACGCAGCTTTGGCGCTAGACCGAGCATCGTCTCGATGATTGGTTTCGCGCCCTGCAGACGTGCTGAGATCTCATCAGCCATCCTTCACCCCCTTCGAGACGAGAATCGTCAGATACTCCAGGCCGGACTTCGGATCTTCGAGAGGTGGGCCTTCGAAGCTGTACACCTCGCCGCGGTAGATCGCCCGCATGGTCGGGAGCACTCCGGCGCGGTACCGTATGACCATTCGCGCGGTGGCCTCGGATTGCGCGGCCTGAGCCGCAACCAGATCGCGAGCTGAAAGCGGCTCTACGCGAGCGGGGCACTTGGGCCAGCGCACAGTCCATTGCGGCTCGCCGAACGCACCGGTTTTCGGGTCTCGAGGAGTGGTCTTCTCCTCGATGTCGATACGATGCCGGAGCTTGCCGGCCTGCATCACACACCCATCCGGATGCGATGCGGCATCAGCAGGTGCTGAGACGCCAACGGAAGCTCGACCGCAGTCGCTCCGGTGACAACCTCCTCGCGATTGGCGAACAGATGGCCAAGCTTGAGCAGACAGGCGGCCTGGATCGAAGGGTTAATAACCATGCCATAGGCGATGGCGTCGGCCTGGTCGTAGGCGGCGGCCAGCGCCTTTCTGGCGTGCTCAAGCAGACGGCAGCGTATGGTGTGATCCTGCTCCGCGTCAGCAGCATCTACAGCCGCAGCGTTCGCTTCCTTGGCTTCCTGCATCATTTCCTGCACGCCAGCGCGAGCAGCATCGAGGGCAACCTGATCCAGGTAGAAGCGGCGGTTTAGAAAATTCATCGCCGCATCCTCCGCAGCACCAAGCTGTGCTTCGACTAGTGCCTGATCTTCTGGCTCTGCCAACAGGTGATGCATGGCCAGGTCGATTGCAATTACTGGCATGCCGTCACTCCTTCAGAGGATGTAGGGACGCCAGCTTTCGCTCCATCAGCTCTTCAGCATGGCGACGAGGAACCGAATAGGCCGGACCACCGCGACGACGCAACTCACCTTCATCCATGTAGGACCGCATCGGGTAAATCTGGAGCGCCACAGGATTGAGGTTGTCCAGCACCCGCTCCTCGACTACCGACTCATCGAGGCCATCCCCGGCAATGCCCTCCACTGGTTCGTCCCGGACGGATTCAGCAGGATCGCCCGCTACCACGGCAGAAGGATTGGAGGAGGCGACCAGACCCTCTGCCCCAACATTTGGCTCACGCCCCGCAATTTCCTGCTGCTGCGGAGCTAAGTTCGCTGCAAGGGCTGGAGCCGCTACGGAAGCGCCGTCCTCGCCAGTGCCCGGTGAAAGCGCGACCTCAGTCAGAAGCGGCAAAACACCACCCTCAGACTTGCCGGTGACGGGTTGAGAGGCTGAAGCAGCGTCTTGCACCTCAACCGCGGCCTCTGGTTTTTCCTGTTTACGTGCCATAGGAATACTCCAGTCAGGCGCCATTGCTGACGCCGTTGTGCGTGAAAGTTAAGGCGTGCCGGTCAGTTGGCCGGTGACGAAGGCCTCGTCGCGGTAGATGGCGAAGGCAAGGCGCTCCTCGGCGCGGATAGTCGCCATGTTGTTCTCGAAATCCTTGTCGTTCTCGGTGGAGATCAACACTTCAATTTCCATGCGATCGAAGATCTGCGCGCCGAGCTTGAACGCACCGACAAGGAAGTCGTCTTGAGTCATGGCCTGAGTGGAAACCACCGGGCGATTCCAGAGCTTTGCACTGGTTCCTTCCTGAGGCTGGCCAATGATGTAACGCCCCTCCCCGTCTTTGGTCAGCTCGATGGCCGCCCAGTCGATTGGGTTGAGGACGATACCGTCCGAGGGGAACTCCGCCAGTTCGGCTTGCAAGAGCGCCAGGCGCAGTCGGTCGATACGCTGCTCACCCACAACGGATACGCCAGCGGGCTGGGCGTACAGCTGGGCAACAGTCATGAGGCCCTGCAAATTCGCACCGGCGCCGTTGCCGTAAAGCAGTTGAGCTTCTTCTGCCATGTTCAGGCCATAGCGGGCACGCGCGTCGATGTAGCTCTGCAGTGCTTTGGCGTCATCAAGCATCTGGCGGCTCGCCTTGAACAGGTGAGCAATAGTGCGGACGTTCGCGGTCGCCAGGGCGAAGGTGATGTCGGAGTAAGGCTTGGCGGTTCCTTCCGCGACCGTACGCGCATTGTTGGTGTAGCCAGTCTCACGGATGTACTCGATGGAGTTCGACTCCGTCTCGCCAGGCGCGACCAGGTCGCGAATCGTCAATCGACGCTGTGGCGGCGCCACGACACCGGCCAGGCGCTGGGCAGGAACCAGATCACCGCCGGTAGCAGTGGTGATGGCGGCGCGCGGCACGGAAACGCGTCGCGAACCACGGAATGAGGCGCTCATGTCCTTCATTTCTTCGCTTTCGATCACCAGAGCGCCGACCGACTTTTGGGGCTCCTCTTGGTGATTGCGGTCGCGATTGGCGTTGACGAGCTTTTGCTCGGCTTCGCCCAGGCGAGCGTTGAGTTCACCTTGTTTGGTCAGCAGCTCGTCGACCTTGGCGCGGGTTTCGGTGTTCATATCACCGGACGCCTTGATCTGCTTCTCGACCGCCTCGGCCTGGCTTTTGATCTGGTCGCCAATGCCCTTGAGGCTGGCGTTGAGTTCCTTGACTTGGGCTTCGAAGTCCATGGTCATTGTCCTTTCAGAGAATTGAGTAGATTGGTTGCCGCGCTCAGAGAGGCGGAGAGGTCTGGCGCGACAGCGCGGGGCTTATCGGTCGAGGCAGCGTTATGCGTGCCCCCGCCGGCAGCGCGAGGCATACCGGACTTGAAACTGGCGAACAGTTCACGGCGCTCAGAACGAGGCATGCCGCCCTTGGCCAAGGCAACATCCATGGCCTTGAGCGCATTGGCCTGGGCTGCGTCTTCGGTCTCACGCTCGGTGACTTCGCTGGACGACAGCAGCCCGGTGGCTAGGCCAAGCTCCACGGCACGCTTGCCGCGAATGTAGGTTTCGTCGTCCATCAGCTCGGCCATGTCTTCAGCCGGCTGCCCGCTGGCCTCGGCGTAGAGGTCGGCCATGGCGGCATCGAACTCTTCCATGTCATCGGCGATGTCGCGAATGTAGTGACGATTGCCGGCGAGCCAGGTCCAGCAGTTGTGGATCATCAGGAAGGCACTGCTGGCCACCTCTCGTTTCTTGCCTGCAAGGAAGACGATCGAAGCAGCGCTGGCCGCCATGCCGAGCACCTTGGTGGTGACCTGGTGACTGTGCTCCTGAAGGCGGTGGTAAATGGCGATGCCTTCAAACATGTCGCCGCCTGGCGAGTTGATATAGACGGTGACATCGCGCTCACCGATAGCGCGCAGCGCTGCATCGATCCGCTTGAGCGTGACGCCCTCGCCGTACCAGTCTTCGCCGATCACGCCATACACCGTGATGGTGTCTGAGGTGTTCTCAACGGCCGCTTGGATGGCGGGGTTCCATTTATCGAGCGCGCGCGGGCTCATCTCGCTGCGCAGGCCGCGAGACTGAATTTTGTGTTTCATGGGTTACTCCGGTGAGGTGCTGTCCGGCTCTTGCAGCCAGTTCATCAGTGCGGCCCGAACGGCCTGCCCATCGTTTTGCTTGCCCAGCTGCTCCAGCGGCACCAGGTTGGACTGAACCGTGAGCACGTCCCCTCCAGGCATATGGGGCATGTTGTCTTTGCGCCGCCCTTCGTTGCGAGTGATGAAACCGTTCTGAGCCATGGTACTGAGGTACGCCGCGCGTCCGGTGCTGTCTGCCCTCAAGAACGCCTCAAGCGAGAATTCCGAATAGAAGTTGATGCGGTCTACCGCCGTCATGCACCACTTGTTTACGCACTGCTCGATCGGCGATGTGAAAGACATGATGCAGTAGGTGAGGAACGCGATCTGCTGCTGTTCCAGGCCGGTTCCCCAGTTGCTGCCCTTGTCCGTCTTCATCACCATCCAGGGCGGAACACCGAACCAACGGCAGATTTCCTCGACACTGTGTCCTCTGGACTCCAGCAACTGGGCGTCAGCAGGATTGATGCCGATCATCTCAGGCTTTACGCCTTGCTCGAGCACGGGGCTTTTCCCGGCGTTGAGCGCCCCTGAGATGGTCTTGACATACTCGCGGAACTCGACGCGCTGAGCAGGATTCAGCGTCTTATCCACCGAAAACGCCACCGTTGGCATCATGCCGTTACGGAAGGTGCTATTCGCCGCGTCGTCGGCTGACATCGCCGAACCGAACACATCCGCGCCGTAACGAATGGCGGAAAGCCCTACCCGGCCATCCAGCGTGAATGCCGGGATGTGCAGCATGTTCTGCCGAACAATCTCTCGACGTGCGCCCCTTCTGGGCCTGAAGAAGTACCTCAGCCGACCATCATCATCGAACTCAAGGTCGACTCTGGACGGCATCAAAAAGTCCAGCGCGATGACGCGGCCTGCGGATCGGTGGATTTCGCAGTAGGCGTTGCCCCAAAGCAACATCGAGGCAACGACTGCCTGCCAGAAATGGAAGGCGGCCATGTCTTCGTTCGGGCTGGTGTGCACCACGTCATAAAGCGGGAAATCCCGCGCACTCTCCCGGCTACCATCTGGCATCCGCCTGTAAATACTCAACGGCAGGCCAGCCACCGAGGTCGAGATGATGCGGACACATGCCCAAACCGTGGAAAGACGCATCGCCTTGTCCACGCTGACCGATTTTCCACTGCTGGACTGAGCACCAGAGAAGGCGCTCCAGAACCCGCCATCCGACAGCTTGATGGTCCGGCCCAGCAACTCTCCCACACTGGCTGACGGCTTGGTGGCTGCAGCGCCCAATGCCTGGGATAAGGTTTTAATCACTAGTCAGCCCTCGGCGAAGGAAGCCGGCGATGCAGAAGAAACTCACCGACCCTGCCAGCAAGGCCCAGCCTGTACCGGCCAGTACCCATACCCCGGAACATGCCAGGCAGAAAGCCACCAGAGCGCAAGCGATGTAAATATGAAGTGCGTTCATGCGATCAGTGGGTCCCGAATGCCAGCCATGAAGTTGTCCATTCCTCCGCGACCTTCAGGATTGAGGCTGATCAGAGAAACGGCGTTGAAAGTAGCCATAAGCGGGTCGATCTTGGCTGTGCCGGAGGCCTGCTTGGTGATCAAGAAAGCGTTGGCCGATGGCACGCCTTTGGCGTTACCACATGACCAGGCCATAAGCGGCTGCCCGCAATGAAGCAGCGCGCCTTCCGCAAGCTTGCGCTCAGTGGTCTTGATTGCGCCGGTGAGCTTCCAGCCCTGAGAAATGCCAACGACCTTGTCCTCCTCTACACCGGCATCAGCCAGCGCATCGAGAACAGAGCCAATTCCCGCCGGGTCGAGGCCGACCTTGTCCAGCAAGCCCGTCTCGTTGATGCGTTTGACGATGGCAGCGAATTGCTCAACGTCGTCGCCAATCCGCTTGACGATGGTCAAGTCACCAATCGCTTCAAGGTCTTTAAGGCGTGGTGCCTCGGACTTGCGTCGTTCAAGTACTGATGGGTGTGCCCAAGCATGGGCCCAGTGGAACCAGCGGCGGGTTCCGGATTCACGGCCAATGACTGCAAGGCCAAGCAAATCGTCCAAGCCGCCGCCGTCACCACCAACATCAATGACCTCGCAGCGCACCAGAATCTCATCGAGATTGAGCCAGGTGGCCGCCTGGGCTTCCCAGAACTCGGCGCCGACCCAGGCATCCGACATGAGCGCCAAACCGATCTCGATATTGAGGTGCTTGGCCAGGAATCCTCGTAACTCTGCTTCCCCGTCGATTTCCGCCTGCATGAACAAGCGTTCAAGCGTCGGCCGATCGACCGAGAATCCCATGTTGGGGTTCACCAAGTGGAAGTTCTCGGGCTTGCGGGCATCGCCGCTGTCGATCATCTCCTTGGGGAACTCGTAGATGACCGGCAAGAAGCGATTGTCGTTGATGCGCCCATCGCGCACGCCGCGGGCATAGCTGAGCTTTGACCTGAACACACCAGCAGGTGGCTCGTTCGACTGCGTGGTGAGCCAAATGACAAAGCCTTCGGGCCTGGACAGCAAGCCGCCAGTGGCCTCCCTTATCATGTCAGCTGCTTTCGGGTTCTTACCGAACAGCCACGCCTCGTCGATCAGCACGCCGACTGCTTTCTTGCCGCCGACCACGTCGCTGTCTGCCGCGACAACCTTCAGCGTGGCCCCCGTTTCTCGGTGGGTGATCAGCCGAAGGTGCGGCTGCACATGCAGCAGATCTTTCAGCTCCTCGTCTTTGCTGACCATGTCCTTGGCTGGAACGAAGGCGTTGTCGGCAATCTCTTTGGTCGGTGCCAGGATGATGAACTCGGCCGACAGTCGCCAGTTGCGCACCAAAGCTGTCAGCATGATCGCGGCAGCGATGGTCGATTTACTGTTCTTCTTTGGGATGCACAGCATGAACTCCCGAATGAGTCGCTCACCGGTTTCGCTGTTGTAGCTGCCAAATACGGCCCCTGCGAAAGCGAGCACCCATGGGGCACATGCGGTTTCGATGGTTGGGCTGCCTGGGGCGTCAACGATGCGAAGCCCCTTGAACACCTCAAGGCTTTCTTCGGCTTCCTGGGGGAATAGCGGCTCAGGGATGATGGATCCACTGGCAGCCAAGCGCCGCCACCAGTCTGGGCAGGCAGTGGTCCAAAGCATTTGTTACCCCTTGACGACAGTGAGGGGCGGCTTGCTCTGGGAGTATTTGCCCTTGCCCGCCTCTTTCGCGGCCTCCGCCTTCTGCTCTTTCTTGCCCGCCTCGGCCTTCTTCCCATGGATGTAGGGCACGGCGGTCTGTGCGGCGTTACGCCGGTCGAACACCTTGGCTCTGGGCTCGTTCATCAGTGCGAGCAACCAAACGAGCGGATCATCGGTCGATGGCAGGCAACTGAGAAACTCGCCGTCCGCCTCGCTGATCTCTGCGGCGTCTTCAGTGGCCTCCTCAGCCTTAACATTTCCTCGGCGTTTTTTAGGCCCAGGGTTAACACTGAGTTCTGCTCTTCTAGCCAGGATCGCGGATGCGATCTTCGGGTCATTTGCCCAGCGCGAACCTGCGGCAGCAGCGGTCGAAGGCTTGCTGCCCGCGGCTTCGGCCGCTTCCTTGTTGGACGCTCCTCGGGCCTTAGCGTCAACAAACTGTCGCTGTTTGTCTGTTAACACCATTAACAAAAACCTTGAGGGGGGAGAAAAATGTCTGCGTGGGGTCGGTGGTGGTCTAGAAGCGCGGAGACTTCAGACTTTCACACCCCCTACCCTTGAGGCACGCTGATAGCGTGCTACTAACTAATTTGAAGCACGCAGTTGACGTGCTTGAGGCGAGAACCAGCCAGCCGGCAGCTATCACGACGCGCCTACCGCCTCCTCCGCCTGCTTCACAGAGCTATGGCATGGTCCGCATAGCGACTGCCAGTTGCCCTCATCCCAGAACAGAGCCTGATCACCGCGGTGAGGGATGATGTGGTCGACCACGCTGGCCGCAGCAGTCTTACCAACCTTGGCGCAGTAGACGCAAAGCGGGTTGGCTCGCAGATGTCGGTCGCGCGCCTTCTGCCATCGATAGTCGTAGCCCCGCTGGGTGCTGGTCATCCCGCTCCGCCAGCTTCCTGGTGTCACAACCTTCAGCCGCAACCCTGCGCCTTCTTTGATGCGAGGACTGAGCGTCTTGAGTCGAGCCATCACCGGCCACCGAGGACGGGCGCACCGCTCAGGTAGGTCCGAGGGGCTGCGTCAGGCTCCAGGCCCTGGTCATCCGCCAGCGCCTCGATCAGCGCCAGGTTCTGGGTTGCGATCTGCTCGAGCAGGTCGGTCTGTTTCTGTTGCTGTTCCAGGATCTGCTGGAGCAAAGAGATTGCTTGCTCGCTCACGGGCCACCTTCATCCATTTGTTGATCCATTCGCGCCGGGCGGCGCACCCACTGCAAGCCATCACTCACCATCCAGTCGGACATGAGTGCCATCGCAGTTGAACTCAACCACCAGTCGGGTCACCTGATTGGGCTCCTGGATCAGCTGGACCTTGGTCTGCCCAGCTAGAACCTCGCCGCTAAATGCGTCATGCAGGCAAACATGGATCCCGTTGCGCTTGACCACCAAGGGCCGCGAGGACACCAGGTAGCTCAGCCGGGATTGGTTTTCTTTCTTCATGGTCAGCCCTGTGCCTTGCGCGACAAAAACAGGTCGGAGTAGCCGCGCAGCTTCTCCACACCCATGAAGCCGACAGCGCCGCCGGCGAAGGTGGCCATGCCCTGCGGCAAGCCCATCCATTCAAGCAGCGGCACCAGGGCCAGAGTGATGAGACCGCAGAGCGCTCCCTCCAAGATCATCTGTCGACGCGTACCGCCGCCGTACACCACCCGCAGAGCAGCGATAGCAACCGACAAGCCAGCGGCATACAGCTGAGGCTGATGAGCGAGCACCCAGGCGAGCACAGCGGCCCAGAGGCCAGGATCCTTCTCGGGCATGTTTGCCATCTCGATTCCTCCCGTTCCGGGGAGCACAAACGAAAAAGCCCCGGCAAATGCCGAGGCTCAATGATGGTTTCCGGTGATGGCGAGTTTGCTCCCGCGCACCTACCGCAAAGTAACACGAAATATACGAGTGAGGACCGGGGATGTCAAGCGGCCTCACGCCGAACGTCCAGTGCACCATCAACCCATGCGACGCCAGCCTTCCACAACTGGCGGGTCTTCTCCTCGCCGAACCCCAGCTTCTTACCCACATCACGCAGAGAGGTATCCCGCGAGGTGTAGTACTTCATGATCACGGCCCCGCATTCGGCATAGCGCTGCAGCAGCCGGCCGACCAATCGATCAACAAACAGCGCCTCGTCGTCTGTGATTATCGGATCAAGAACCGCGTTCTCGCGCGATGCGCAGCACGAAACGCCCGATCCCAGAACTACCCACCTACCCCAATGTTCCAGCAGTTCTTCGGCACTTCTTTCCAAATGGCTCATGTCCTTCCCCTCAATCCCCGGTGTAGTTGGTGCCGCCAGCGCCGCGCTGGTTGCTTCCCTGATATCCCGCCTCAGGCCCGCCGGCATGAGGTCTTTTCAGTTGCTCGATCTGCCCGAGGGCGGCTCGCAAGTTCATGCCGAGCTGAGCCACCAACTCCCCCAACGGCATGGCCTGATTGGTCCAGCGATCAATCCAGCCGGAGGCGCTGCAGGCATCACAGGACAGCTCGTGAAATACACCTTGAACTACCCCACGGCCTTGGCACGTCGGGCACTCAGCGAGCTTGATCATGTGTTTCTTGAAGGACGGCCCATGGCTCTTCCCTGTCATTTCGAATCCTCGCTAGTAACAAATTCGGTAAGGTCGTTCGAAGCCACGCCATTAGCGGGCTGCGCGCGATTGTGTGAAATTTCGGATAAGGCCTCTGTAAGGCCGTGGATCGCACCAAAGCCGATGCCGTCGAGCCAGGCGTGCCACTTTTCCAGGGCCGCTCTGCGCTGCTGCATCGCTTGGGTGTGGATGTAGGTGCTGGCGATCTTGCCCAGCGAGTGGTTGAGCAGCATCTCGCCGATGTGCCCGTCGATACCGAGGTCGGTCCAGGTGCTGCGGGATACCTTGCGCAGATCGTGGCTGGTCCAGGCGCCCTGCCCCAATCGGGTGAATACCTTGCTGGCCTGCGCTTCGCTCAGTGGTAACCCGCGACGACTCGGGAACAGGTAGGCACCTTCGTAGCCCTGACCCTGCTGAATCGCTCGGTAGCGCACCAGCAGCGCCTTGAGCTGGTCGGTCAGCGGCAGGCGATGCTCGGTGCGGGTCTTGGCGTTCGCTGCCGGGATGAACCACTCGGCGCCGGCCAGCGAGATATCGGCCCACCGCGCCATGCGGGTCTCGCCGATCCGGGTGCCATGAGCCAACATCATCAGGGCCAGCATCCCGTCGCTCGGGGTCTCCGCGAAGGCCTTGGCCAGCTGCTGCATCAGGTCGGGCAGTTGCACACCACGCAGGCGCGCTGCCTTGGGCAGAATCTTGGCCTTGGTGAAGTCGTTGAAGCGCATCCCGGCCATGGGATTGCGGTCGATCAGGCCCAGCTGCAGGGCCTGGCGGAAAGCGGTCAGCAGCAGCGCGAACATCTGCCGCAGGTACGACAGCGACACCTCGGCCTGGCACGGCCACATCAGGTGCTTGTCCAGGGCGTCGGCCGTCACGTCGGCAACGGCCAGTTCATCCAGCCGCGGCTTGAGGTGCTGGGCGAAAGCCGAGCGGGCGCCGGCCTTGCGCTTGGCCGATAGCGAGCGGTCTCGCGCCATCCGGTCGCCGTACCAGTCGAGCAGCTGGCCCACGGAGACCATGCCGGACACCACGGGTGCTGTCGCCGGACTACGCAGCAGCCGCTGACGCAGCGCAGGAAGCTCAGCCAGCACAGCCGATACGCCCAGCTCCGGCCAGCGTGCGACCGGTACCCATTTCTTGCCGCGCACCAGGTGCCAGGTGGCGCGCTCGCGGTTGCTCCAGAAACGCAGGTACAGGCCAGGGTGGCGCGGGTCGCGCAGATCCCGCACGGACTTGTCGGCGGCCTGCCGGCGGACCTCGGCCTCGCTGAACTTCACCTCCCGCGTAGCGCTCATGCAGCCACCGTCGCTGGCAGCATCAGATAGGCCCGCAACTGCTCCATGGCGTCGAAGTGTCCCCGGCACACGATGGCCAGATAGCCCTGCTCGTTCAGGCGTCGCAGGCAGTCGCGCTGGCTGACCGAGACGGGCGCCGGCTCTACCGTTGCCTTGAATTCGATGTACAGCCCGAAGTAGCCGCCGCGCGCCATCGGCAGCACCAAGTCGGGAATGCCGGCCTTGACGCCCTGGGCCTTGAGCTTGGCGGCAACGGCTTTGACCCGGTGCCCGCCGTTCGGGACGTGGTAGATCAGTTCGTGCACATCGGGATGCTTCAGGCGGATTTCGGTCATCAGCGCGGCCTGCTCCTGGCCTTCGCGATCGACGGGCTTGGCGCGTGGCGCGCGCGGCTTAACTGAGCGAATACCGAGCGGCTTCATGCGACCAGCACCCCTTCGTTGAGCAGTGCGGTCTGGGTGCGCATCACGCCCTCGGCGTGGTACTGGCGGGCGGTGTCGCGGTCGATGACTCGGCTGCGGCCATCGCAAGCATCGTGGCAGGCGCTGCAGCACCAGGCACCTTGCATGTCGTGCGGTTTCTTACCGACACCGCATGTGCCAGCCAGGCGGTAATGCGCCAGCACGGTGGTTTCCGGGTTGCCGTTGCACACATCAGGAATGCGCACTTGGCACTCCCGACCGCGCGCGGCCTTGGTCAGCTTCGATTGCCGCATGGGCTGTCTTCTCCGTGAAGATCGATAACGGTGTAGGCGCTCGGCCACATGAGTTGGCCATGGGCGATGGCCGAAGCCTCATCCCGGTAAAGCGCGACGGGTGGGTGCTCCGCAACTGCGAGGCCGAACAGATCGCCACGGCAGTACAGGGCCCAGCGGTACTCGACGAAGTCGGGCGCTGGAAGCTTGATCATTGGCCTGCCATCCGGGCGCGGAGGGAGGCCAGGGCGGCGCGGCCAACTTCTGGCGTGCTTCGGGCGGCAGCCTCGGCCGGGAGTGCCAGCGGCATCTTTTGCAGCGGCTCGCCTGCCATCAGCCGGCGGACAGCGATGGTGTAGTTCCGCTCGAACAATTTGCTGCTCAGGTTCTCGTCGAGCTTGTTCAGGCTTTCGAAGCCGCACTCCTTCGCCGCATGCCATACCGCGTCATGGCTCCACTTGCCCTTTCCTGCCATGGCGGGATGCCCGGCCTGCACCTTGGCCCACAAACCGTGCGTCACAACGGCAACTGGATTCATCGCGCAACTCCCGTGTCGTTCCACGACGTGTCGCTATCATCCAGCGGCGAACCACCCGCGCCAGCACGCAACGGAACCACCTTTGCGGCATTTGCGAGATCGCGTTTTCTCCAGGCGATCAGATCCGCAATCCACTGGCTCTCGGTCTTAGCCAAGCCCTTGGCGTCGTGATGAACGACGAAGCCCGCAATGGCGCCTATCGAGAGCTCCGAGAGAGGAACCCCGGATCGCATGGCATATGCCTGGAGCTGTACCGGATCAGGGGTCCAATCCAAGTGCATCGCGAACGGCTCGCGCGAAGAGTGTGTATTACTTCCCTTCCCTTCCCTTCCGGGGGTGAGGCCTCGATCATGGCTAGGCGAGCCTTCGTCGATGCATCGGCGATCACTCGGCGATGGCTCCACGAATTCAGGGTGCTTGTAAGTCGGGCGATCGATCTTCTGGTGGTGCCAGCCGTTGACGTGCAGATACTGCTTCGACGCAGACTCGTAGAGTGCGATCAGGCGGTTCTCCACCAGTTCGGCGAGCAAAGCCTCGACCGCCAGTGCAGTGATGTCGTCACCAGGGAAAACGAGCGCCTTAATGGTCTTTGGAGACATCGGGTGGTTGCCTGCGTCGTCGCAGAAGTTCCAGATGCCGATGAAGAGGAGTCGAGCCATCGCCGAGCACTCCATGACTTGCTCGCTCGTCCAGAACTCGGGCTTGATGGTGCGGATTCGAGCCATTACAGGCGCCCTCCCTGACGGAAATCCTGACGCGCCAGTTTTAGCGAGAAACCGGAAACTGACGCCGAGTGCGCGGTGTTGCCTGCATCGACTTGGCGGTGCATAATCGACCTCGTTATGTTGTTGAAGAAGCCGCCCTGCCAGGCGGTTTTTTTTCGTCTGCGATTCAGGTACTGGATGGATCAGCAGGTGTTTCAGTCATCTACTGGCGCAAGGCCAGGTCACGCAGAATTCACTACAGCGATTTCTTCGAACGCTAGGTAAGAACCCTTGAGCGCTTTGCGGGCGAATGGAATTAGATCGGGGCGCAGCCCAGCGATGGTGATCTCGCCACCCGAAGCGTCCTGCAGTCGCTCTGCCAACACGGCAGAGGCTTTTCGATGACCGCCTGCGAGCTGCCAGAGATGGCCGACCGTCGTTTTCGCCGCAGCCGCAACTTCACGCCGGTGTTCGTTGGTGGCATTGGCCAACCATTCACGAAGGTGAACATTCATGTGGGTTCTCCTTACACATGACGCGAAATTTAGCTCACGGCTAACTTATGAGCAAGATTAATTTAGCTTTAAGCACATTTAGCAGCAGGCTAAACACTGGCATTCTTCGCGCCATGGATATCTACGAGATTCGCAAGCACAATCTGGTCAATCTGATAGGCAGCCAGAGAAAGGGATCCTGCGCAGAGCGCTGGGGGATGGCGCCTGCGCACCTGAGCCAGATCCTTTCGGACAAGACAGCTAAGAACTTGGGGGATGACGTAGCCCGGAGAATCGAGGAAATTGAGGGGCTTCCTCGGGGCTGGTTCGACTCTATCCACCCGGGAGAGGCTCCGATCCAGGAGAGCGAGCCCACTGAAAGCAAGCTTTCAGCTACCGACCTGGTTAAGCAGATGCTTGCTAAAAGCGGTAAAGGCATTCCTGAAGAAACTCGCTTACGACTTCTTAGCGCCGCGCAGGAGCCGGAAGCATCAAACCTGCTTGGGGCGGACTTCATCCGCAAGGGCCAGGTTGGCGACGAGGTATGGATTGCCCACTACGACGTGCGAGCAGCAATGGGCGGCGGTCAGATTCCGCATGAGTACCCTGAAATGCTTCAGGACATCCGGGTCAGTCCAAAGCATTTGCGCGAGATGGGCGTGACATTCAAAGAGCACTTCCATCTCAAGATGATCACTGGCTGGGGGCAGTCAATGGCCCCGACGATCAAGGATCGCGACCCTCTGCTGGTTGACGTCACGATTCGGGAATTCACCGGGGATGGCATCTACCTCTTCTCCCACGATGAGATGCTCTACGTGAAGCGTCTGCAGAAGAAAGGCAAGGATCGCTTCAAGATGATCTCGGACAATAAGCATCATGACCCTGAGGAGATCCGCGTGGAGGATACTCACATCCTGGCTCGGGTTCTGTACGTTTGGAATGGCCAGCCAGTGTAATCCCTGATCCTGACCACCAACGAAGGCCTATGACGCGATATGCTGGTCTTGCCTCCGACCTGGATGGTCAACGCTCGACCTGCTGCGCACAGTAGCTCGACTGGTCAAGGCCCGAATCGAGCTTTGAGCCCAGCGCCCGCGAAGGTCGGGGCACAGCGCAGTCAATAAGAGTTGCGATGGACGGTAGAGAAGCTCAGTATCTTGGAAAACCCGCTACTGTGATAATGGATGATACGCAGATGAAGACGGAGCTGAAGCGGTGATGTATGCCGGGAATTAACCCAGAAGTGCTTGTGTGGGCACGAGAGACTGCCGGCCTTAGCAGAGAAAAGGCCGCCAAGGCGCTAGCTATTGGCGGCACCAAGGTTTCTGGGGCTGAAATGCTCCGGCGCTATGAAGAAGGCGAAAAAGAAGCTTCCCGACCACTCATCGTGAAGATGGCTGGCGTGTATCGTCGCCCACTTCTGGTTTTTTATCTTCCATCCCCACCAGCTAAAGCTGAGCGCGGAGAGGATTTTCGTACTCTTCCGGAGGAGCTACGAATCGAGAGCAAAGGGCCTCTCGATGCGCTAGTGCGTGATATCTATGTGAGACAAGATCTCGTAAAAAACGTCCTGCAAGATGTCGAGGAGGCCTTCCCTCGCGATTATGTAAGTAGCGTTAGCATGGATTTAGAGCCTGTCGTCGCCTCTGAACATCTTGGCAAGCTGATCGGGTTTGACATAAATGAATTTCGGCGCTACGGGAAATCTGAAGAGGCTTTCGCATATCTCCGGAAGCTGATCGAAGACATGGGGACATTTGTTCTCCTCATGGGTAATCTAGGAAGCCATCACACAAATATTCCTGTCGAAGCTTTTAGAGGCTTCGCACTTTCTGACAAGATTGCTCCATTCATAGTTATTAACGATCAAGATGCACCGCCAGCCAGATCCTTCACACTTCTGCATGAGTTCGCGCACATATTGATCGGCGCTACCGGGTTGAGCGGAAGTAGCACTGAACAGAAAATAGAGCGCTACTGCAACGATATAGCCAGCCTATTGCTACTCCCAGCCACTGACTTGAGCAAGCAGAACTGGCGAATAGGAAACATTGACTCATTAATTCAAGAAATCTCTGGATTTGCACAAAACATAAACGTTAGTAGCTCCTTGGTTGCTTATAGACTTTTGACATCCGGAGTGATCGATCAGGAAACGTGGACCACCCTTTCCCAGAAATTCAGAGAGTTATGGGCTGCCCAAAAAGCAGCTGCGAAAGAAGGCCGTGACGGCTCTAGCGGACCAAGCTATTACGTGGTTCGACGACACAAGCTGGGCGGGGCTATTGTAAATCTGGTTCAGCGAACCATGCGCGAAGGCGCATTAACAGCAACGAAAGCCGGAAGAGTACTGGGCGTAAAGCCCGCCAATGTCTATAATTTGGTTGGCACATATAATGGCGCTTGACAGGAAGCTTTACCTGCTGGATGCAAACACGCTAATCACCTCGAATGGTGTGTATTACCCTCAGACAATGGTGCCTGAACTTTGGTCTTGGCTCCTACACCAGAGCCAAAATGGGCGTATAAAAATGCCCATTGAAATTTATGAAGAAATTCTTGCCGGCAAAGAAGACATCTTAACTGCATGGCTGAAAAAGCCAGAAATTAAAGACAGTCTAGTGCTTCAGGAAGGCGCCGATCCCGCGAGCGTTGCTCATGTTACATTCAATGGCTACGCCGTTGATTTGAACGAGAATGAACTGGCCTACATTGGGCGAGATCCCTTCTTAATTTCCTACGCACTTTCTAGCCCCGCAGACAGATGCGTAGTCTCTTTAGAGACCTCTAAGCCTTCAGCGCAACGGCAAAATAAAAAAGTTCCGGACGTATGCAAAGCGCTAGGTGCACAGTGTTGCGATGTATTCAGCATGATGCGAGCGCTTGACTTCAAAACTGGTTGGGACAGGTAATTCAGGTTCGTCAGCGCTAAATGCCGCAGAGTGCCAAACCTACCGCTTCAAATCCGCGCAAGCCCGCCTCGGCGGGCTTTTTCATGCCTCCGTGATGGGACGCATAGGTGATGTTCAGGGCATTTTGATATCATCGTCATCCACCCACCGAATGGATTCTACTGATGCGCTCTCTCGCTGCAACCGCCCTGCTCTGCCTGTCACTTGTCGGCTGTGCATCTGTCCCCATGGCCAACACCCAGGATGACCGTGACGCCAAGCGCTTTTCACCTGGCCCGGATATGTCTGCCATCTACATCTATCGAAATGAGTTCGTCGGCGCCGCCATCAAGATGCCGGTTGTGCTCGATGGTCGACAGCTTGGGAAAACAGTCGCCCACAGCTACCTGTACAAGGAAGTCCCTCCGGGCAAGCACATCATCACCGCCGACGGCGAGAACACCGACCTTCTGAAGATTGAGACTCGTGCCGGCCAAACCATTTTCATCCATCAGGAAGTGAAGATGGGGTTCGCAGTTGCCCGCAGCGGTATGAGGGTCGTGGATGCTGCCGAGGGCAAGGCAGGCGTGCTTGAGTGCAAGCTGATCGAGTCGCAGTACTAAAATCGTTAAGCCATCATGAGGCCCGCCATATGGCGGGCTTTTTTAATGGCCGTCAGAAAGGCGCCTCCTCCTCAACCTCCACCTCACTGTCCTCCTCCAGGATGAAGTCGTCGCGATCTTGAGCGGCACTCTGCTCCCACCGGACCGTAACGCTATTGTCGTCATTGAACGTCAGATCAAGCTCCGGCATTTCTACTAACAACCCCATCACCTCCTCCCATTCAGCCTCGCCGTCAGTGTCGAGACGATGGATCGTCACCCAGCGCTGCGTCTGCGCAAGAGGATGATTGATCATCGACGAGACCCGCAGGCTCAGGCGTTCTAGCCCGGTGATTTCCTGACGCTTTTTTGGTGCACCCTGATTTTGCTTGGACATAGCTCCCTCTAAAATTACTGTATATGCGTACAGTTATTTAGAATCATAGCGCAATGCTAAATCGCAGGTAAAGAGCGGAACCCGGAAAGCCTCAACGGTAGCTGTTTATCGTGCAGCGAAAATAATTTAGCTCAAAGCTATTGACCAAACTTTAGCGCAAGGCTAAATTTTACCTCGACAGCCGCAATCTACGGACTGCCGAAGCCGACACAGGCAACCGCTCTTTACACAACCAGACGTGACCCAACGACGTACCGGCAATCCCGGTGGTGAGAAAGCTAAATCGTCGTCCATGCAGCCTCTGGATAGCTGCCGTGCCTCCCCATGTAGGCACGCGAAACCACGCACACAAACTGGCAATGCATCGAACACGAAATGTGCGGCGCCGGTGAGAGATGACTCGTACCGATGCGTGGTGGAGAACAAACACCCACAGGAGGAACCAGCCCTTGAAGTAGCAAGCCCAGCCGGAACACGGACCGGCACCCCACGACGAACTGCCCCACACAAAGGGCCACAGAGCTGCAGTTGGCAGTCGTGTAGCGAACACCTGACCCCATGACCGCCCCGCCGAGGCCGATCGACGCGAGGTGATAGGGAAGCTCAAGGCCAACCGTATTGAGAGCAAGGCCGTCGGCGGCTGAGCTCGAGCGATCACCGCTGATGCAATACCCCGGCCTGTCGCCAGTAGCGAGGCTGGGATTTCACCAGATGCCATTCCATGAGCGGCATCTGGGAAATCAACCGGAGGAATCCAGGATGTTCAACATGGCAACCATGGCGGCTGATGAATGCCGCGAAGACGCAAAAGAACGCGCCTATTACCGCTGGACCGACAAGGCATCCAAATTGCTCGGTCGCCGAGTCGCTTTGGGCTCGCAGGAAGAAAGCGACCTGCATGACTTCTACGCCGATGGCTGCACGCCCGACGAGGCTGTGACTGAGCTGCTGGCACAGGCGGAGCTGGCTCGCGCTGCCTGGTTTCACTAGCTGGCCTTGGCGACAGGGCCAGACGGGAAATCAACCGAGGAACCAGCATGCAGATCAACCAACAGAAAACGGTTCAGGTCGACGTGACCGAGCTTCGCCTTCACATCAAAGTGCGCGACGGCTTTACCGCAGGATTGCAG
Organism: Pseudomonas sp. SWRI51; assembly: GCF_014268825.1. NCBI lineage: Bacteria > Pseudomonadati > Pseudomonadota > Gammaproteobacteria > Pseudomonadales > Pseudomonadaceae > Pseudomonas > Pseudomonas sp. SWRI51. The sequence continues at coordinate 34,880 of NZ_JABWRG010000017.1, forward strand.
GACGCGCAGGGCGACGAGGTGGGTAGCTACGAGGGGTACGTGCCCGACTTCTTCCCCGGTGATCACTACGGCGACTACTTGATGCTGAACATCGACTTGGAAACCGGCCAGATCAAAAACTGGAAGAAGCCGGTCGCAGCCGACATCGAGAAGATGCTGACTCAAGGCGATGACGACTGAACAACCAGCGCCACGTCAGCCTGACGTTAACTGCCCGATACACCTGGTACTCCCCAGCACCAGGCTGCATCGGTCGTGACGTTCGCCCTCCCCTTGGTCCGGGAGGTCTACGGCAGCGAGCGTCACGACCAATGCAGCCCCAACGGAAGTGAATTGCGATGACCAAGTCATTCAAGCAAATGATCAAGGATGGCGATGTGCGCCGCGCAGACGCCATGCGAGTGAAGTTGGAAGACCTCTACGAGGAACCCGGCTTTAACTTGCGCATTGAGGGTGATGCCCTCGAAGCAAGCATTGAGCTTTTGGCGGAGTTCATTGCGAACGGCGGCCAGATCCCACCGCTCGAAGTGCGACCTCGGCCTGCGGGCGGCGTTTGGATTGTAGATGGGCACCGCCGACGCCGCGCAATGCTCAAGCTGGACAAAGCCGGTCGCCTGCCCAGGACGCCGAACAGGGACAACCCAGAAGTGCTTGAAGCTTGGGTGCCAGTCGTCGCTTTCGAAGGCAGCGATGCTGACCGCGTTGCTCGGATCATCTCAAGCCAGGAGAACGAAAAGCTCTCCCCGCTTGAGCTGGCAGAGGGCTACAAGCGGTTGCGGGCCTTCGGTTGGATGCCCGAACAGATCGCGAAGAAGGTCGGCAAGACGCGGCAGCACGTCGAGCAGGTGCTCACCGTAGGTAACGCCAACACCGACGTGCAGAACCTGGTCGCAGCTGGCCATGTATCCGCCACGACCGCCGCACAGGTGGTCCGCGAACACGGCGATGGCGCCGGAAAGGTGCTGGGCGCCGAGCTGGAGAAAGCCCAGGCCAGCGGCAAGAAGAAGGTAACGGCGGGCACGATGAAAGGCCCGACGATCCCTAAGCCACGACTCGAAGCCGTGCACACCGCCTCTCGCAATTTGATTGCATCGCTCGGTGCAGTCGACGAAGACAGCAGATCCCTCACCTTACCCACCGCGCTTGTCCTTGAGCTGCGCAAAGCCTTGGACGGCGCCCTACCGAGATAGCTGATCATGGGAACGATCACTCGCGGCAAATGGATGGGCCATCTCGGGATGCTTTTGGCTCCGCGTGAGCTGGAAGCACTGCTTTGGGTTGCCCAAGATCTCACAACCAAAGAAATCGCGCGTCTCATGCAAGTATCGCCAGGCACTGTCGCAAACGGCATCGAGCGAGCGATTTTCAAGCTTAGAGCCAAGCGTCGAATGGACGCCGTGATGAAGGCCTGGGATAAAAAAATAATAAGCCCGCTATGCATCGCCCTCGCCGGGCTGATCGCCATGCATTCCGCCATCAGCGACAGCGACCCGATGCGCCGAGATCGCCGCGCGCCAGAACGCCGTGAAGCGGTGTTCCGCATAGCCCGCAAAGCCGAATCCTTCGACCACTACGCCTGACACCCAAGAGGAGCACACCATGCACCCACGCCTTCAAGAACGCGCGGCCGTTTTGGCTGATATGCGTGCTCGTACCTTCATGGCTACCACCGAGTTCTACGAGAAGATCGGGCGCCCTGCTCCACCGCAAGGGCCTCGCTTCCAAGCAGTCGCCAAAGGCAAAGCTTGGCATGTCATCGAGATTTCCACAGGCCTGACCAAGGGCTTCTGCTTCAGTCATCGCGCCGCAATGCGCTTCGTGGATGCGATGGAAGCTGGAGTGGCCAGCAAGCGAGGCGCACTGCAATGACCGGCGCACCCACTCACGACCCGCGCGAGGCGGTGCTGGCCCAGCTCAATGCGAGCATCGACAACTTCTTCGGCAGTGGTGGCAGCGTCCAGGAGCTGCGAGGCTTTGAGCCGGTACCACGCCGCCCTCATCACGCTTCCGATCTGGCTGCAGGTGATCATTCAATTACTGAGCGCCTACGTGCTGAGCGCGAGCAGCTCCAGCGGGCCAAGGAAGCGGCCAAGACGATGACCCTTGGTGAGGCCGTCCGCGAGCTGGGCATCGGCAGGACAGAGCTCCACCGCATGTCGAAGGCCCACGGTTTCCTGTTTAGATCGAACAACAAAGAGCGCCAGCAGCGCGAGATTGCTCGCCAGGCGAGAGCCGCTGAAAAGGCGCGGATTGTCGACCTGGTGCGGGCCAACAGCGGCAAAGGCTTGAGCCGCCACTTCGTTGCTGGCCGTCTTGGCATCAGCGACGGATACCTCAAAAAGATCATCGAGGAGAACGGCCTCGACTTTCCGCTATACGGGGATCGACCTTGAAACGCATTACCGCGCGCGTCCGGCATGGCCGGCGCCAGCAACACATCAATCTGCCGCCCAGCGGCTTGGGAGGTATTGGCCATGGCAATGGATCAGTCGGAGCGCGACAAGCGTCGGCGCGAGAAGGCAGCCAAGGTTAAGGAAGAGGATCTGCGCCTAAAGGTTCGACCAGGAACCAAACAGGCCCTGCTGGAGCTTATGGAGTGGGCTGGGATCGAGGAACAGGGCGAGGCGATGACACTGATGATTCATCACATCGAAGCGCTCGGGCATCACGCGCTGTTCCGGATCGCGCGCCACGAAATCGAGGGTCACCGATCTGTGGCGCGGACTGAGCCGCTACGGCTATCAGCCAGGAAGCGAACCGGCCAGCACCTACGGGCAATATGCGGTTGGGCTGACGCCACATACAGCCAGATGATCGAGGCACTGATCCACGGCATTCACGCCCTGGGCAGGGTGCACGCGTCGAAGTTTCTCACCCCGCCGCGACATCAGATCAGCATCTCGCCGCGCATGGCCCTGGCCTTCGACCGGAAGAGCATGATGATGATTCAGCAGGATCCGGGGGACGAGGTGATCCAACCTAAGGCAATGAGGGGTCTGGCTGATATGGCCCAAGAACTTTGTTGATGTTCGGCCAGACTAGGTAGGCCTTCCAGTTCTCATTGTCGTTTGAGCAGTAAACCAGGAATTCGCTACTGCTATCCCTGCTGACTCTGTATCTCATGATGCCGCAGCCCTTTACCTTGGCTTGAGCCAGCGACGAGGAGATTGCGGTGTTGTATTCCCAGTTCCAATCGCCTGGATACTTGTCCTCTACAGATTCAGCTTGAGTTCCAAACGGAAGCAGCAGCGCTGCCAATACCAGAAACCTCTTCAATCCAGCACCTCCATGGCCCGGCCTATGCCGGTCACCCGTAATACCCCATCCCAAACCAAATTGCCACCATGCCGCCAGGCGGCCACGGAGGATCACCCATGCCAATTCGCCACGCAGTGATGCACTTCATCGACAAGAAGCCGGACGGCAGCCCCGCAGTGCTGCACAAGGCCAATGCAACGCTTGCGCCCACCGAAGCCATCGACAACCTGCTGCTCGACCTCAACGACGCCTACAACGCGAAACAGGGCAAGGCCTGGGGCTTCTTCCACGACGAGTCCGGTGCCTACCCGTTCAGCGGCTGGCTCCGCTCGTTCGTAGACGGCAAAACCGACTTCGTGGAATTCACCCGCGAGTCAGTCGAGCACCTGACCAAGCTGATGGAAGAGTCGAACCTCACCGCCGGTGGCCACGTCCTGTTTGCCCACTACCAGCAAGGCATGACCGATTACTTGGCCATCGCCCTGCTGCAGCACTGCGACAGCGTATCGGTGAGCGCGGACCTGGAAGTGAAGCCATCCCGCCATCTGGACCTGTCCCAGTTGAACCTGGCCGCTCGCATCAACCTCTCGGAATGGCGCAACAACACCGCGTCAAAGCAGTACGTGTCGTTCATCAAGGGCAAGGGTGGCCGCAAGATCTCGGACTACTTCCGGGATTTCATCGGCTGCCAGGAAGGCGTCGACGGCCCCGGCGAAACCCGGACGCTGCTCAAGGCGTTCAGCGACTACGTTGAGCGTGAGGATCTGCCGGAAGAGGTGGCGCGCGAGAAGACTGCGGCCCTGGTCGACTACGCCACCGCACAGACGAAGCTGGGCGAGCCGGTCACCCTGCAAGAGCTGTCAGAGCTGCTCGACGAGGATCGCCCGCTGAACTTCGCAGAGTTCATCCAAGGCGCTGACTACGGGCTGTTGAACGAGATTCCGGCCGACAAGCGCACCATCAACCAGTTCCGGCGGTTCACCGGGCGCGCTGAAGGGCTATCGATCAGCTTCGAGGCGCATCTGCTGGGCAACAAGATTGAATTCGACCAGGAGGCCGGCACGCTGATGATCAAGGGCGTGCCGACTCAGCTCATCACTCAACTCAAGCGCACCGCATCTGCTTAGTGTTCGAATCCGCATCGAAACACAATTTGGGGCGGCCGATGCCTGGAGAGTTTTGGCGCGCAGCATTGCTCTCCATGGATGCCTTGAGGCTGCTTATTCTCGTAGGCTTAACGGTCGATGAATGGAAAAAGGCGCTCATCGCCCTTTAGAAGTTCTGACTCAACCATGTCGCACTGCAATTGATAGACATTAAATACCGCGCGAACAGCTTTAGCGTATGAAGTATCGACGTAGGGCGAAACATAAACACTCTCAATCAACTCGCCTAACGAAATTTCGATCTGATGCGGCTTTGCGTCAAAAGAATCGATCGCTTCATAAGATATATTCGATACAAAAAACGCTCTTATTTCATGTTCGTGAGCATACTGAACTCGTTTGAGCAGTGGGGAGATGAGCCCGTTCACGACGCAGTCTTTGGCGCTCAGGGTTGAGTCAGCGTAATCAAGGTACTTGACCTTCCCTATAAAAATTTTCTTTGGCCAAGAAATTTCTTGCGCCGCCTCTAAAGCCGACTTTAACCTACCGACTGTAGAGCGTATAGCTATTCCCTTGCTTGACTCCCCATACAGCTTCCACATCGCTTCAGACTCGCCCGCGCTACCGCACCAGCAGCTCACAAGGGTGCTACCTGTTGTTTTGGCGAAGATATCCATGAAAAGCGAAGGCTGTGCCTCAACCTTATCTTTCATAGACTGCAGTGATTCTAGAAATTTTGGGTTGTCATGCTGGGATGGGACAAACTGTTCCCAGTACGAGATCTGAGCTCTGGCTCTATCGTTAAAACTTTTTGAAATCGAATATAACGCCTCCATTGCGACTCTAGGCGGGTATCCTTCAAACGGATCGCTTTTCTTATAAAAAGAAAGCGGGGTAAAAAACAACCCAGAATCCGCTAGCAAGTTAATAAACTTGTCTATCCCCATGTATCGCCAAATCACGGTATCTTCTGATAAGCCACCGACAACCTCTACTTCCATTCTTCATCGCCTCACGCTGGCTCCCTACATCGCTCGAAACAAATACCCTACTTCAACGAAAAGCGCCACCCCTGAAAGGGAAGAACACCCATGGAGATAGCCATGAACGACGAACAACGCCACCAGGAATGGATCGCTAAGCGCAAAGCCGAAGAAGCGAAGCGCAGAGAACGCGCAGCCGAGTGCCTGAAGGACCACGAATACACCGTGCTGGCTGATACCGATCAGCTGAAAGCCTGGCGGTGTAAAGCGCCACGCACCACCTGCTACGCCTTCGACATTCTGATCACCCGCTTCGGCATCGCCACTGTCGGTGACATCGACGGTCTGACCTTCAGCGTAGGGCTCTCCTACGGCATCGAGTTCTTGGCCGGGGATGACATCGGCTACTACATCCATTCGAAGCTCGAAGAGCATTGCCGCGAGCGTGAGTTCGACGAGGAAGCCTTCCGCGCTGCGCTCGTGACTGGGGTCTGCAGCCAGATCTGCGATAACGCCCATGACGACGATCAGCACGCCGCCCTGCCACAGTGGATGCGGAATGACGGCGGTGTCGGTGAAGCAGGACGGTGGGATGAATTGCGCAACCTGGTCAAAGCGCAGCTCGCCGCAATCGAGTATGGCGAAGATGGCCGCGACTTCTGGGATTCCCTGAATGATCGCCTGTACGAGGCCGATCACATCGGATGCGTCGAAGAGGCCCGTCCGTTCATGAGCGAACACCACGAAGTGCTGGGCTTAGGCTGCGACTATTGGGAGATCACCATCGACAAGCCACGGAACAGCCTGATCAATCGGCTGTATCTGATCAACCATGCCGCCAAGGCGATCGTCGCTCAGCAGGCCGAAGCCCAGGCTGCCTGATCAAGGACCGACCCATGAGCAACTACAACTGCGACTACGTTCGCCGTCACTACGGCGTTCCAGCCGAGATCGGGCGCCGCGTCATCGCCAACGGTGAGCCTGGCATCATCATGGCCGACCGCGGGCATTACATCGGCGTCATACTCGACAGCGACCCGAAGAAGCGCATCCGCAACTACCACCCCACCTGGGAAATGCAGTACGGCGAGATGGCCGAGACGCTTCCGCTTAAGGAGTGGGAGGTGCTCACCAACGGCATGTACGACTGGGATGACGTTCGATACTTCATGAGCGATGCGCGCCACTACGTGCTTCGGATTTGGGCAGCCACCCGCAGCCAGGCCAAGTATCGGGCCTATCAAGAGCTGGCGGAGTGCTTCAACGATGACGCTACGGCCATGCTGACCTTCAAAGTGCGTGCAGCCTGACCCTCCGGCCCGGCCAGTCAGCGCTACACAGCAAGCCCAGACTTAAGCATTAGCGCCAGCAGCGGCGTAACGTTTTTGATGACGACCGACAGCTTCACAAGAAGGTCGGCGACAGAGTGAAGTCGTTCCATAAGATGCTCCAGAAAGCGAGAGCAAACCGTTGCCCTCTTCATAGTCTGCATCTTTAAAAATCCGCCTCCCCCGATCGCCATTCCTCTGGGGCTTTTTCCACGCCTCCCCACTTTAACGAATCACGCCACCCGGCTCAGCGCAAAGGCCTGCCCTGTACCGCGCAATCGCAATGATCTGGCGCAGGCAGATGACCATCTCTTTTTGCAGTTGATCATCTGGTAGCCCGATCTTCTTCAACATCGCCTGTGCCTCTTCTTCAATCGAAGCAAGGGCCTGGGTATCGCTTTTAAGTGTCATGGCGACCTCCGCAAGGTCGTTCCGGACACCAATTGATAGCTCACCCACATCAATCACGCCACCCCGGCTAGGACCGCCCATGTCTGCGTTTCAGAAAAAGAACCCTCTCGACTTCAAAACCCAGTACGGCCTCGGCTTCGATCCTCAAGACGATGAGATCGTGGTCGACTTCTTCTGCGGTGGCGGCGGCGCCGGTACCGGGCTGGAAATGGGCCTTGGTCGGCCAGTGGCCGTGGCCAAGAACCACAGCCCGGCGGCCATCAGCATGCATACCGCCAACCACCCGGCGGCGCGCCACTTCACCACCGACGTTTTCGAGGGCGACCCCGACGAGGAATGCCAGGGCCGGCCAGTGGGCTGGTTCCATATGAGCCCCGACTGCACGCACCATAGCCAAGCCGCCGGCGGCCAGCCGCGCAAACGCGAGATCCGCAACCTGTCGTGGATCGGCTTGAAGTGGGCCGGCAAGAAGATGCCTCGGGTGATCAGCCTGGAAAACGTGAAGCAGATTTTGCAGTGGGGTCCGCTGATCGCGAAGCGCGACAAGGCCACCGGCCGAGTGATGAAGCTGGACGGCACGGTGGCTGCACCTGGTGAGCGAGTGCCAGTTGGCCAGCAGTTCCTAGTGCCAGACCCCAAACGCCGCGGCACTACCTGGCGCCGATTTGTCCATCTACTGCAGGGCATGGGCTATCAGGTGGAATGGCGAGTAATCAAGGCCTGCGACTTCGGCGCCCCAACCAGTCGAGAGCGCCTGTTCATGATCGCTCGCTGCGACGGCCAACCGATCGTGTGGCCGGAACCGACCCACGCCAAGAACCCTGCCAAAGGCCAGCAGAAATGGCGCACAGCCGCTGACTGCATTGACTGGAGCGTGCCGAGCAAGAGCATCTTCGGGCGCAAGAAAGACCTCGCAGCCGCCACACTGCGCCGAGTGGCCAAGGGAATGAAAAAGTTCGTGCTGGAAAACCCGCAGCCTTTCATCGTGCCGATCGCAAACTGGTCGGGTGAGCTCGCTCAGTCGGCACAGGAGCCGCTGCGCACCGTGACGTCTTGGCCGCGCGGCGGGTCATTTGCCATGGCCAGCCCCGTCATCCTACCTGCAACCCATCAGGGCGCCGACCGGGTGAACGATCCTACCCTGCCACTGCCGACGGTCACCGCAGCTAACCGTGGCGAGCTGATGCTGGCAAGCCCTGTGATGATCGGAACCGGCGGGCCAGTCTATGCCGGGAAGCCAGCGCCAGCTGATCGACCCATTGGCACGCTGATGACGCAGAGCCATCGCGCCCTGGTGACCGCCTTTATCGAGCAGGCCAACGGTGGCTTCAATGCCACCCCAGCCAAGGGCGCAGACGATCCGCTGACCACAGTCACCAATACCGGCAGCCAGCAGCGCCTTGTAACAGCGAATCTGGCCACCCTCCGGCGCAATTGCATCGGCCGGGAGATCGACGACCCAGTGCCGACTATGACCGCCGGCGCGGAACACCACGCACTGGTCGAATACAAGCTGTCCCCAGAACACGAAGAAGGCGCTCTGCGCGTAGCGGCGTTCCTGATCAGCTACTACGGCACCGAGAACACCAGCGGCTGCAACGCACCGGCGCCAACAGTGACCACCAAGGACCGCCTGGGCCTGGTCACCGTAATCGTGAGGGGTACTCCGTACGTGATCGTCGACATCTGCCTGCGCATGCTGCAGCCGCACGAGCTGTACAGAGCGCAGGGCTTCCCGGCCAGCTATATCATCGACAAGGGCGCCGACGGCAAGCCGTTCACGAAGACCGAACAGGTGCATATGTGCGGAAACAGCGTCAGCCCGCCACCGATGGCAGCGCTCGCACGCGCTAACGATCCTTGGCGCACCTCAGAGAGCAATGCCAAAGCAGCTTGACCGAAAGAGCACATTTGTACCCCACCCAGCTTTAACTCCCTCTCCCCTCTATTCACTGCCGCGATATGGCGGCCAAGGAAACACCGTGCGCGAAGAAAAAGTCGTGATGTACGAATCCCCCGAAGCCGCCAGCATCCAGACCGTCACCGGCTGGGTCGACCCTTCTGGCCGATTCTGGGGCAAGGATGAGCACATGGCCCGCTACTGCGGGTCGACCCACCGTCAATGCGCGAACAACCCCGCGCACCCCATTCATGCCACCAACGGTTGGTGTGAGGATTGCCGCGCAGAAAACCGGGCGACAAAGTTCGACGCAATGCCGCGGCGCTTGTGGGACGGCGAGCCGATCACCCACTACGACGGCGACCAGTACTTCTTCGACGAAGAAAGCCTGCGCGACTGGATTGTCGAACACGAGATCGAGCTGGCCGACTTGAAGCTGGTCTTCTGCACACCAAACTACCCGCGCGAGATCGACCCGGACGACCATTTCATCGATGACCTGCCCGAGGACGGCGAGGTAAATGACGATCAACTGCTGGCTGCGTTCGAGCTGCTGAACGAGATGATCCGCAAGAGCCCACCATTGTCCTGGTCGCCAGGCAACGAGGCCGTTGAGCTACCACCGGCATTCATCGACACGGTTGCCTGCGAGCGGCTGGAGGCTCAGGAATGACCCGCCTCGCCATCTGCCTCCTGCTGCTGGCCACCGGCGCCAGCGCAGAACAGGTCACCCCCAATGTCGAGGTCATCCACGACGACAAGCGCGCCGTCACCTGCTGGGTCTACAGCGGCTTTTACTATAAGGGCGGCATCAGCTGCATCCCCGACAGCCAGCTGCAGGCCGGCAACGAGCGCCAGCTCTCCCCGCACGAGCAGCAGGACAATGGGCCAACCCCGGCCGGCGCACAGGCGCAATGGATCGAAGAGAGGTATTCCCTGTGAAGCTGACAGCAAATCAACAGCGTGTCCTTTGTGCGTTGCGCGAAGTATCCCGAGCCAACGCGATCCGCTACCGAGACAAAACCCCCTACCTCTACGAACTGGATTGTAAAAAACTAGCGAGCGGCGACGAAGCTTGCGCATTCGGCATGGGCGGGCTGAGCTACCAGATCGGCGCTCGTGTCGATCTGAGCGCAGGAGCGGTGCTCAGTATTTTCAAAACACTTGAGCGCAAGGGTCTAGTCCTTCGAGAGTCGAGCTACCCCGAGCATCAGAGGCCGCGCTACTGGTGGCCTGTTGGTCTAGCGGCAGAGTTGTCGGCCCAACTGACGCCTGCAAAGACGGAGGCGCCATGACAGACCTGATCGAAGTGAAGACGGCAGACCTGACCGGCCCTGCGCTCGACTGGGCTGTCGCGCAGGCCGAGGGCCTTGAGACCTTTCTTGTGGGTCCGCAGTACGGCGTGCCTTGGCGGGTGTTTTGGAAGAAGCGCGGCCAGGCGCTTGTGCAGGACGCGCTCTACAACCCGCACGAGAACTGGGCGCTGGGTGGACCGTTGGCGGATAAGCATTGCAAGGTCTTCGGCCTGAACAAGCACATTGGCGAGAATGGTGAATGGCGGGCGTTCGCCTACAAGGATTCCCCGCGGCTGATGCGACTGGCCGGTGGTGAAACGCTCCTGGTGGCGATCTGTCGCTCAATCGTCCTGCTACATATCGGCGATATCGTCCAAGTGCCGAAGGAGCTGATTCAATGATCGCCCTCGCCTACATGGCCTACCTGATTTACAGGGGGCCGCGATGAGCAAGCCGCACGCAAGAACCCAAACAGGCGCAAAGGTCACTCTCACTATCGAGCTTACGAGTCTCGGCTCCTGGGGCCCGGACTGCACGCTTGATCAGGTCTACCGCCAAGCACGCGAAGCGGCTATCGGCCGACTGAACAAAGTGTTCAAGGACCATGTCGCCACTACCCGCATCCTTGGCCCAGTAATCGTCGAAGCTGTAACTACCGACCCCGAAAAGCGCTAACCCCTCCCCCTTACAACTCAAGCCCGCCGACACGCGCGGGCATGGAGAACTATTGCCATGACAAAAGAAGAACTGGCCGGCCTGCCCGAGAAAGTGCGCGTCGCCATCGAGGCCGGGAAAGCAGCTGCGGCTGCCTGTACCAATGACGGAGGCAGCGCCAACCTCGACCGCGTCGTCATTCCTGTGCCTGGCCTGCGCGCCAGGCAGTTGCCCACCCTGCCCGGCTATTTGCAAAAGAGGAGCGGCTACCACCAACAGGGCATCCATCTCGATACGCCTTGGCCAGGCATCGGCAATCAACACAGCGCCGGCGTGCAAGCGATGCACGTATCACTCCAGGCCCAGGGCGTCGACTGCTACGTCTACTACCAGGTCGACTGACCATCAATCTGCCGCCGCTGGCGGCGTGGAGAGCTAAATGGCAACCGCCAGCGCGGCACCGGCCGCACGAATTCTGCCGCGCATCATCCGCGCCGGCGAAGCCCCGCATTACCTCGGCATGTGCCGAGCCGAATTCAACAAGACCGTCAGGCCTCATGTCAGCGAATTTCCGATCGGAGAGCGCGGCATCGGCTTTGACCGTGAAGAACTTGATGCCTGGGTGAATGACTACATCCAGGCCATGGCAATTGCTAAAGATGGCGCCCAGGGCCGACAATCGCCCGGCAGCGAGCGCCAATCAGGAGACAAAGGATGGCGCGAAAGACAATCACGGGCCTCTCGCAGAGAAACGGCATTTGGCACATCGACAAGAAAATCAACGGAGAGAGACTTTACGAAAGCACTGGAGTTGGTGACCGGGCGGAAGCAGAAAAGTACCTGATTCACCGACTGGAGCAGATCCGCCAGCGAAAGGTGTACGGCGTTCGGCAGGTGCGAACATTCCGCGAGGCTGCTACCAGGTACCTGCTTGAGCACAAGGATCAGCCCTCGATTAAGCTGACCGCGCTGTGCCTGCAGCAGCTTGATCCCTATCTGGGCGCGTTACCACTGACGTACATCGATGACCAAGCGCTGGTCCCATTCATTCGGGACCGACAAACAGACGAATACCTGCCGAATGGAAAGGTGCGGAAGGCGGTCAGCAACAGAACGGTGAATATCGCCATAGAGCGGGTAATTCGCGTGCTGTCGCTGGCTTGCCGAAAGTGGCGGGATGAAGAGCGCAGGCCCTGGCTCGACAGTATCCCGCTGCTGTCCAAGCTGGAGGAAAAGAGGTCAAGCCGAAAGCCCTACCCATTGTCATGGGATGAGCAATCGATTCTCTTCGGGGAGCTGCCGGACCATTTGCACAAGATGGCCTTGTTCAAGGTGAACACGGGCTGTCGTGAGCAAGAGGTCTGCAAGCTGAGGTGGGAATGGGAGATTTCGGTCCCCGAGCTGGGCACCAGTGTGTTTCTGATCCCTGCCGACTTTGGTGGTCGGCACGAGAACTCAGGCGTCAAGAACCGAGACGAGCGGTTGGTGGTGCTGAACAGCGTGGCCAAATCGGTCATCGACGGGCAGCGCGGGATCAGTCGGGAGTGGGTATTCCCGTACAACGGCACCGGGATGCACAGGATGAACGACTCGGCCTGGAAGAAAGCGAGGGTGCGCGCGGCAAAGCTCTGGCAGGAGCAAAACTTGCGGCCGGCACACCCTGGGTTCGCTTCAATCAGGATTCACGATCTCAAGCACACTTTCGGAAGGCGCCTCAAAGCAGCGGGTGTTACAGAGGAAGATCGGAAGTCGCTACTTGGCCACAAGAACGGAAGCGTGACCAGCCACTATTCTGGCGCGGAACTGGGACAGTTGATAGAGGCGGCAAATAAAGTTTCAGCGACGGACTCGCGTGGGCCGGTGCTGACCATTTTGAAGAGGAGGCAGGCGTAAAAACCTAAGAAGTCACGCAAAAGTCACGCACATGAAAAAGGCCACTCCTTTCGGAAATGGCCTAAGTCATTGGGATTATTGGTCGGGACGGAGTGATTCGAACACTCGACCCCTTGCACCCCATGCAAGTGCGCTACCGGGCTGCGCTACGCCCCGACACTGTTCTCGATACCGCTGAGAACGCTTGAGAATTTAACCTAACCTTTTGAATATTGGAAGCTTTTTTTCAAAAAACTTCCGCTCATCGGGTAATAGCTACTTCTTCAAAACCACCAACACATCCTCCAGCTCAGTAATCATCTGCCGCAGCATCTGCTTGTACTGACTGGACTCGTCCTTCACCTCATCGCTGGACATGCGCAAACGCGCACCGCCAATGGTGAAGCCCTGGTCGTAGAGCAAAGCGCGGATCTGGCGAATCATCAGCACATCCTGGCGCTGATAATACCGCCGGTTGCCACGGCGCTTTACCGGGTTGAGCTGCGGAAACTCCTGCTCCCAGTAACGTAGCACGTGCGGCTTGACCGCACAGAGCTCGCTGACTTCACCGATGGTGAAGTAGCGTTTGCCCGGGATGGGGGGCAGCTCGTCGTTATGGCTTGGTTCCAGCATAGGCCTCTACCCGGGCTTTCAACTTCTGCCCTGGACGAAAGGTGACGACGCGCCGTGCGGTGATCGGGATCTCTTCCCCGGTTTTGGGGTTGCGGCCCGGCCGCTGGCGTTTGTCGCGAAGGTCAAAATTGCCAAAGCCTGACAACTTGACCTGCTCGTTATCTTCAAGCGCGTGCCGAATTTCTTCGAAAAACAGCTCGACCAGCTCCTTGGCCTCTCGCTTGTTGAGCCCCAGCTCCTCGTACAGCCTTTCGGCCATCTCAGCTTTCGTCAGAGCACCCATGCCGTTATTTCCTTAACGTGGTGTTCAACCTTTGTTCGAGCGAGGTGAGGATATTTTGCAGGGTAGTGTTCACCTCATCGTCGTTAAGAGTGCGCGATGGATGCTGCCAGGTCAAGCCGACGGCCAGGCTTTTTCTATCAGGATCAATGCCTTTACCCTGGTAGACGTCAAACAGCCTGAGGTCTGTGAGCCATTCGCCAGCATTGTCACGAATTACTTCAAGCACCGCATTCGAAGCCACATCCCGGCCAGCGATCAGCGCCAGGTCACGACGGGTTTCGGGGAACTTGGACAATTCGCTGAACTTGGGCAGGCGCCCTTCCACCACGTCGCCCAACACCAGCTCGAACACATACACCGGGCGCTCCAGGCCCAAGGTCTTGGCAAGCTCTGGGTGAATGGCACCGAGGTAGCCGACTTCCTTGCCATCGCGCTCGATACGGGCGGTCTGGCCAGGGTGCAGGGCTGGGTGCTTGCCACTGGTGAAGGTGAACGCGTCCAGGGCACCTGAGTAACCGAGCAGCGCTTCAACGTCAGCTTTCACATCGAAGAAGTCGATGGCGTCACGGCCGTTGGCCCAACCTTCTGGCAGGCGGCTGCCAGTTACCACGCCAGCGATCATCGGCTGTTGCTGCAGGTTGCCCAACTGGCCGACGAAACGCAGGCCACTTTCGAACAGGCGAACGCGGTCTTGCTGGCGGTTGAGGTTGTGCTGCAACGCCTTGACCAGGCCCGGCCACAGCGAGGCGCGCATGGCGGCCATGTCGCTGGAGATAGGGTTAGCCAGCAGCAGCGGCTCGACGCCCGGGGTGAACAGTTCGAACAGCTTAGGGTCGATGAAGCTGTAGGTAATGGCTTCCTGGTAGCCGCGAGCGACCAGCAGGCGACGCAGGGTCGGCAGCTCACCACGGGTTTCAGGCTTGCCCTGCGGCGCCAGACGCGCCTGCGGGTAGCGAACCGGCAGGTTGTTGTAACCGTACAGGCGGGCCAGCTCTTCGATCAGGTCGACTTCAAGGCTGATATCGAAACGATGGCTTGGCACGCTGACGGTCCACTGCCCTGCCCCATTGGCGCTGGTTTTCAGTTCCAGGGCGTTGAGCAATTGCTCGACTTGAGCAGGGTCCATCTGCATGCCGAGCATCTGGTCGATGCGATCGGCACGCAGCGTGATCGGCGCAATGTTTGGCAGGTGTTGCTCGCTGACGGCCTCGACGACCGGGCCGGCTTCACCGCCGACGATGTCCAGCAACAGTGCTGTGGCGCGCTCGATGGCTTCGCGGGCCAGCTGCGAGTCGACGCCGCGCTCGTAGCGGTGCGAGGCATCGGTGTGCAGGCCGTAGGAACGGGCCTTGCCAGCTACAGAAATGGGCTCGAAGAAGGCGCTTTCAAGGAACAGGTCGCGGGTCTTCTCGGTGTTGACGCCACTGTGCTCGCCACCCATCACGCCAGCAATCGCCAAGGCGCGGCTATGGTCGGCAATGACCAGGGTATCTGCACGCAGGGCGACTTCCTGGCCATCAAGCAGCACGAGCTTTTCACCCTCCTCGGCCATGCGTACGCGAATGCCGCCATTGATTTCGGCAAGATCGAACGCATGCATGGGCTGGCCGAGTTCGAGCATCACGTAGTTGGTGACGTCAACGGCAGCGTCGATGCTGCGCACGTCGCTGCGGCGCAGGCGCTCTACCATCCACAACGGGGTCGGCTTGCTCAGGTCAACGTTACGGATAACGCGGCCAAGGTAACGCGGGCACGCGGCTGGGGCCGAAACTTCCACCGGGCGTACTTCGTCATGGACGGCAGGTACCGCGGGCACCACCGGGCGCGTGACCGGCACGTCGTACAGTGCGCTGACATCGCGGGCAAGGCCGGCCAGGGACAGGCAGTCACCACGGTTCGGGGTGAGGCCGATCTCGATGCTGGCGTCGTCAAGGTTCAGGTATTGCCGAATATCCTGGCCAACCGGGGCGTCGGCAGCCAGTTCAAGCAGGCCATCGTTCTCTTCGCTGATCTGCAGCTCGGCGGCCGAGCAGAGCATGCCGAACGACTCGACGCCGCGCAGCTTGGCTTTTTTGATCTTGAAGTCGCCTGGCAGCTCCGCGCCGATCATGGCGAACGGAATTTTAATGCCTGGGCGCGCATTCGGGGCACCGCACACGACCTGGAAGGTTTCCTGGCCATTGCTGACCTGGCAAACGCGCAGCTTGTCGGCGTCCGGGTGTTGCTCGGTAGCGAGAATTTCGCCTACCACGATGCCGCTGAACTGGCCGGCAGCTGGGGTTACGCTGTCGACTTCGAGGCCGGCCATGGACAGGCGGGCGACCAGTTCATCGCGGGAGACTTGCGGGTTTACCCAACCGCGCAGCCATTGTTCACTGAATTTCATGCTGTTCTCCTGAAAGTTGCGTCGATTGGCCTAGCGGAATTGGGCGAGGAACCGCAGGTCGTTGTCGAAGAACAGACGCAAATCGTTGACGCCATAGCGCAGCATGGCCAAGCGCTCGGCACCCATGCCGAATGCAAAGCCCTGGAATTCCTCAGGGTCGATGCCGGACATGCGCAGCACGCTTGGGTGGACCATGCCGCAGCCCATGACTTCGAGCCAGCCGGTCTGTTTGCAGACGCGGCAGCCTTTGCCCGAGCACATCACGCACTGGATATCGACTTCAGCGGACGGTTCGGTGAAGGGGAAGAACGACGGGCGGAAGCGCACGGCCAGTTCTTTCTCGAAGAACACCCGCAGGAATTCCTCGATGGTGCCCTTGAGGTCGGCGAAGTTGATGCCGCGGTCGATCAGCAGGCCTTCGACCTGGTGGAACATCGGCGAGTGGGTGATATCCGAGTCGCAGCGATAGACGCGCCCCGGGCAGACAATGCGAATCGGCGGCTGGCTCGATTCCATGGTGCGGACCTGTACCGGCGAGGTATGGGTGCGCAGCAGCATGTTGGCATTGAAATAGAAGGTATCGTGCATTGCCCGGGCCGGGTGGTGGCCTGGGATGTTGAGCGCTTCGAAGTTGTGGTAGTCGTCTTCCACTTCCGGGCCTTCGGCGATGCCGTAGCCAATGTGAGTGAAGAACTGTTCGATGCGTTCGAGGGTACGGGTGATCGGGTGCAGCCCGCCGGTGGTCTGGCCACGGCCTGGCAGGGTGACGTCGATGCATTCTGCGGCCAGACGAGCGTTGAGCTCGGCCTCTTCGAAGGCGGCCTTGCGTGAGTTGAGCACCTCGGTGACGCGTTCCTTGGCGTCGTTGATCAGCGCGCCAACCTTGGGGCGCTCTTCGGCTGGCAGATTGCCCAGGGTCTTCATCACCTGGGTCAGTTCGCCCTTCTTGCCGAGATACTGAACCCGGATCTGTTCCAGGGTATTGATGTCTTCAGCGCGTTCCACAGCTTCAAGGGCTTGGGAGACCAGCGCATCCAGGTTTTCCATGTACAGACTCCAGATACGAAAATAGGGGAAGAGCTTTGAAGGCTCTTCCCCTATCGATGACGTTCAATGCCCGGCGGTGCTGGCACCACCGGGTGATTGTCGCGGGTACTTAAGCCAGAACGGCTTTAGCTTTCTCGACAATCGCAGCAAACGCCGCTTTTTCGTTCACTGCCAGATCAGCCAGAACCTTACGGTCGATTTCGATCGAAGCCTTTTTCAGGCCAGCAATCAGACGGCTGTAGGACAGACCGTTGTTGCGTGCACCGGCGTTGATACGAGCGATCCACAGTGCGCGGAACTGACGTTTTTTCTGGCGACGGTCGCGGTAGGCGTATTGGCCTGCCTTGATAACAGCCTGCTTGGCTACACGGAATACGCGCGAACGAGCACCGTAGTAACCTTTAGCCAGTTTCAGAATTTTTTTGTGACGCTTACGAGCGATAACGCCGCGCTTAACACGAGCCATGAGTAACTTCCTCTATCTTAACCAGAATTAACGAACGCGCAGCATGCGCGCGACTTTCGCCACGTCAGACGGATGCAGCATGCTGCTACCGCGCAGTTGACGCTTACGCTTGGTCGACATTTTGGTCAGGATGTGGCTCTTGAAAGCGTGCTTGTGCTTGAAGCCGGTAGCCGTTTTCAGGAAACGCTTCGCAGCACCGCTTTTGGTTTTCATTTTTGGCATGTTGGAACTCCGCATTCGTTAAAATTACACATAATCATCAGGCCTGCCGTGCCCGGGAGATTACTTCTTTTTCTTGGGGGCGATGACCATCATAAGCTGGCGTCCTTCCATCTTAGGATGCTGCTCAACGGTGCCGTATTCGACGAGGTCAGCTTCAACCCGCTTCAACAGCTCCATGCCCAGCTCCTGGTGGGCCATCTCACGACCACGGAATCTCAAAGAGATCTTGGCCTTGTCCCCATCACTTAGGAAACGTATCAGGTTGCGTAGTTTTACCTGATAATCCCCATCCTCCGTCCCTGGACGAAACTTGATTTCTTTGATCTGGATGATCTTCTGGTTTTTCTTCGCTGCGGCCTGCTGCTTTTTCTTCTCGAACAGGCTTTTGCCGTAGTCCAAGACTTTACAGACAGGGGGTACGGCATCAGCAGAAATTTCTACCAGATCCAGCTTCGCTTCTTCAGCGATACGAAGCGCTTCGTGGATCGAGACGATGCCCAGCTGTTCACCATCAGCACCGATTAACCGAACCTCTTGAGCCGAGATATTCTCGTTGATCGGGGCTTTCGGTGCAGCACGTTTATCGTTTCTCATTTCACGCTTAATAGTCATTTACTCCGATTCTTGGCGACCACGCCGGGAAACCGCTTGCGTCAGTAGCTCTGCGAATTGGGCGACGGGCATGGAGCCCAGGTCTGCGCCTTCGCGAGTACGCACAGCGACGGTTTGCGTCTCGACTTCACGATCCCCTATAACCAAAAGGTACGGGACCTTGAGCAAAGTATGCTCGCGGATTTTAAAGCCGATCTTCTCATTTCTCAAGTCCGACTTGGCACGGAAACCGCTACCGTTCAGAGATTTTTCAACCTCGAGGGCGAAATCGGCCTGTTTGTCGGTGATATTCATGATCACCGCCTGGGTTGGCGCGAGCCAAGCCGGGAACACACCCGCGTAGTGTTCGATGAGCATGCCGATGAAGCGCTCGAACGAACCGAGGATGGCGCGGTGCAGCATCACCGGGCGCTTGCGCGCGTTGTCTTCGGCAATGTAGCTGGCGTCCAGGCGCTCAGGCAGGTTCGGATCGTACTGCAGGGTGCCGCACTGCCAGTTACGGCCCAGGCAGTCACGCAGGGTGAACTCGATCTTCGGGCCATAGAAGGCGCCCTCGCCTGGCTGGTATTCCCATTCCAGGCCAGATTCGTTCAAGGCATCGGCCAACGCACCTTCGGCGCGATCCCACAGCTCTTCGGAACCGACGCGCTTGGCCGGACGGGTCGAAAGCTTCATGGCGACGTCGGTGAAACCGAAGTTCTTGTAAACGTCGAGGGTCAGCTTGATGAAGTCGGCGGCTTCTTTCTTGACCTGGTCTTCCGTACAGAAGATGTGTGCATCGTCCTGCACGAAACCACGCACACGCATGATGCCGTGCAGCGCGCCGGACGGCTCGTTACGGTGGCAGGCACCGAACTCGGCCAGACGCAGCGGCAGATCGCGGTAGGACTTCAGGCCCTGGTTGAACACCTGCACGTGGCACGGGCAGTTCATCGGTTTTACCGCGTAGTCGCGGCTTTCCGACGAAGTGGTGAACATATTCTCGGCGTAGTTGGACCAGTGGCCGGAACGCTCCCAGAGAATACGGTCGACAACCTGCGGGGTCTTGATTTCCTGGTAGCCGTTTTCACGCTGAACCTGACGCATGTACTGCTCGAGCACCTGGTACACGGTCCAGCCGTTGGCGTGCCAGAACACCATGCCGGGTGCTTCTTCCTGGAGGTGGAACAGGTCGAGCTGCTTGCCAATCTTGCGGTGATCGCGTTTTTCGGCTTCTTCGATGCGCTGGATATACGCCGCCAGTTGCTTCTTGTCAGCCCAGGCGGTGCCGTATACGCGTTGCAGCTGCTCGTTTTTGGCATCGCCGCGCCAGTAGGCGCCGGACAGCTTGGTCAGCTTGAACGCCTTGAGGAAGCGCGTGTTCGGCACGTGCGGGCCACGGCACATGTCGACATATTCTTCGTGATAGTACAGGCCCATGGCCTGCTCATTCGGCATGTCCTCGACCAGGCGCAGCTTGTAATCTTCGCCACGCTGGGTGAACACGTCGATGACTTCAGCGCGCGGGGTCACCTTCTTGACCACGTCGTAATCGGTGTCGATCAGCTGCTGCATGCGCTTCTCGATGGCGACCAGATCGTCGGGGGTGAAGGGGCGCTCGTAGGCGATGTCGTAATAGAAGCCTTCGTCGATCACCGGGCCGATCACCATCTTGGCGGTCGGGTACAGCTGCTTCACTGCGTGACCCACCAGGTGGGCACACGAGTGGCGGATGATCTCCAGTCCCTCTGCATCTTTGGGGGTGATGATCTGCAGGGTGGCGTCGTGTGCGATCAGGTCGCAGGCGTCTACCAGCTTGCCGTCGACTTTGCCGGCGAGGGTGGCCTTGGCAAGGCCTGCACCGATCGAGGCGGCGACTTCGGCTACGGATACAGGCTTGTCGAACGCGCGTTGACTGCCATCGGGAAGAGTAATAGTGGGCATGGCGCCTCCTCTCCTAGTGGTGACCCCTACCAAAGGTCACGTGGGTTGGGATGAGCCAGTACAAGATCCGACCTGCCTTTCCATACGGAAAGCCTGCCTCACATTGGCAGAGACCTTTCGGCCTGTCAGCGACGAACCAGAGTGACTGGAAGGTAAAAACAGTTGCGGCTGCAGGTGCAACCACAAGCCGGCCATCCTAGCACGGGGCTAGAGCGGCCGGCAGAAATATTTGGCAATTACCCAAGCGGGCTGAACTTGTGCGGAAAAAAACCGATCAGACGTGGTGAAGCAACCTACTCTTGATGAGACCTTAACCCAAGGAGTGTTCGGTTATGCGACTTCAGTCCCTTCTGGCCGCCTGTGCCGCGAGCGCCCTGCTGCTGCCGATGGCCGCCCAGGCAGGTAATTTCCCAGCGGGCAAGGAGGCAGCCTATATGGCTCAATGCACACAAGTGGCGACCGGCCAAGGCGTTGACGCGGCGGCGGCGAAAAAGCACTGCGATTGCGGCGCTCAAGCCATCAAAAAGAATTTCAGCGACAAGGAGATCGAAGACCTCGACAGCAAGGATGGCGTCGACGCCACGCTGATGCAGCGCGCCCAGACAGTCGTACAGAGCGCTTGCAAGCCCAAATAATGAGGGCGGTTCGGCCAAACGAAGCATTATTTGCGCTGGATCAACATCCAGTGAATGTAATTAGCGCTAGATGCGTAGAAATGCACTATGATGTCCCCCGTGCTTCGTAACATTGGTTACAAGCACCTCGAAAAAAAATCATGTTTCTGGAGAGTCACCCCATGTCCAATCGCCAAACCGGTACCGTCAAATGGTTCAATGATGAAAAAGGCTTCGGCTTCATCACCCCACAAGGCGGCGGCGACGACCTGTTCGTACATTTCAAGGCCATCGAATCCGACGGCTTCAAGAGCCTGAAAGAAGGCCAGACTGTTTCCTTCGTCGCCGAGCGCGGCCAGAAGGGCATGCAGGCTGCACAGGTTCGTCCGGAGTAATTCGGATAGTTGTAAAAAACCCGCCACTTGTGGCGGGTTTTTTATTGGGCGCTGCAAAAGCGCCGCGAGCCTTCAGCCCAAGCAGCGCTGCAGGTTAGGCCATCAGCCGCAGTTGACGCGGCTAACCACGCCTTTTTCATCGACGTTCAGGTTCAGGCGCTCGGAGCGGTACTCAAGGGTGATGACGTCGGTCGGCTTGAGAATACGCCCCATCTGCGAACCGCTGGCCTTGCGAGCCTGCTCAAGCAGCTCAGGGGTGGCCTGCTTGCCGAGGGTGAAGTCGGCACCACTGGCTTCGCAGCGGCCGTCATTGTTGGCCGCAGCAGTCGGGGCGGAATTGCCGCTCGAGGCGCCGTTAGAGCTGCAGCCTGCAAGAACGGTAGCCACCAGCAAGGTCGCCAGGGATGCGCGAGTACGGAACATGAATCCTCCTAAAAAACGGTCTGGGCATTGTCCATGCGACAACCCCGCCTACAGTTTTGTTGCAAAACCGGAAGATTCTGCCTGAACCCCACGCTAGACGCTAAACGCAATCGTGACCGGATTTTGCACCAAACCACAGGTTTGGGCCGGGGCCGTGCTTATGCTTAAGTCGCAGGGCCCCACTGCGCAAGGCATGATTTACTCCAAGGAGCGGAGCGCGCAACGGCTCCTTTCGAACACCAGGATTCGGTATTCGACCCTCTACCCAGGCGCCACGAGAGCCATTTATGAGCAGCCACAGCATCGATGCCGACATCAAGGTCAAATGGGCCGAGGGCCAAAGCGCCTACAGCCCCAGCACACCCGAGGAACTCCTGCTGATTGCCATCGACCTGCTGGTACGTGACCGCGGCAGCGAAGCGGCACGCGGCTTTATCGACCAGGTGTTCGAACGCTACGCGCCCCATGGCGCTATTGCAGTCGAGCCAAGCGGGCGCTGAGCAGATCGAAAAATCCCTGGGCATCGCCCTCTTCGATCCAGGTGACGTTTGCTGGCTGCTTGAGTACGCCGTACCAGTCAGCTACGGTCTGGCCAAAAGTCGGGCCTTCGCGGCTGTCGACCACCAAGTGGATGTCGCGCCCCTTGAACAGGGACGGCTCAAGCAGATAGGCAATGACACTGGCATCGTGCACCGGGCCGCCAGGCATACCGTACTGCTGCATGTCGTGCAGGACGTAGGCATTGAGGATATCCACGACCATTTTACTGGCCTTGTTACCGACCGCAGACAACTGCTTGAGGCGCGCTTCGCTGGTGAGCACCTTGTGGGTTACATCGAGCGGCAGGTAGGTCAGCTTGACGCCACTGGCGAGTACCACTTCTGCAGCATGAGGGTCGGCAAACAGGTTGAATTCTGCCGCCGGGGTGATGTTGCCGCCATTGAAGTGCGCGCCGCCCATCACCACCACTTCTTTGATGCCCTTGGCGATGTCAGGCTGCTGAGCCAGCGCCAGGGCCAGATTGGTCTGCGGGCCGAGCATGGCGATGGTGATGCTGTGCGGCGGCGCTGAGCCGAGCGTTTCGACCAGGTACTGAACGGCATTACCCTTGGCAAGCGGCGCTTTGGGCTCATGCACCTGAACCCCAGTCAAGCCCTCCTCACCGTGGACCTCGGCTGCATAAATGGGCGCACGGACCAGCGGGCGCCCTGCCCCGGCATACACCGGGATATCCTCGCGCCCACCCCACTCCCTGGCCAGCCGGGCATTGCGCGAGGTTTTCTCCAGGCGCACATTGCCAGCAACCGTGGTGATGGCGCGGATCTTGAGTTGCTCAGGGGAAGCCATGGCCAACAGCAGAGCGACGACATCGTCGGCCCCAGGGTCGGTGTCGATGATCAGGTCGCGGGGAGCGGCCATCAGGCTACTAGAGGCGAATGCAGACACCATGATGACTCCTTGCAGCAGTCGCTTTGCGGCTTTGAACGACATGGGTGATCACTCCTTGTTGTCATAGGCGGTATGAGGCCTGAGCCATTAGGCCCACTACCCCCGCCGCACGGGTAGAGGCCCATGCCTCAGAACGTGACGCCAGCGACCAGCGCTATGTTGCTGTACGGCTGGCATTCGCCAGTGCGGACCACCGCCCGTGCCTCATGGCACAAGGCCTTGAACGCTGCGTGGCTGATGTTCTCACGCTGGCCGATCTGGCCCTGGGCATGCAACTGCTCGACCTGCGCCAGCCCAGGCGGTGCAACTTCGAACATTTCTTCGGCGAGGACGTGCCGCTCCACCTGCATTTCAGTCAGCACCACGCGCACCACACTCGCAAAATCCGGAATCCCCGGTGTCAGCGCCAGGTCAATAAGCTCGACGCCCGGCGGCACTGGCAGGCCGGCATCGCCGATCACCAGAATGTCGCCATGACCCAGGCCTGCGATGGTGCGCGAAAGGGCAATATTCAACAGTGCGGTCTTTTTCACGGGGCGAGCTCCGCCAAGTAAGGTATGGACGGCTGAGCGCCTGCACGTGTGACGGAAATAGCTGCGGCCTGCTGGCCGAAAACAATCGCCTCAGGCAGCGCCATGCCGCGCGCCAGGCTGGCAGCAAAGCCGCCAACGAAGGTGTCGCCTGCCGCGGTTGTATCCAGCGCCGTGACCGCAGCCACCGGAAAATGCTGGGCGCCCTGCTCACTCACATACAGCGCGCCCTGGGCGCCAAGGGTGACGATCACCTGCCCTGCGCCCAGTTCGCGCAAACGTTCGGCGGCAAGCTGAGCGCTGGCCAGGTCGCTCACCGGCAAGCCCGTCAACGCCTGCGCCTCGCTTTCATTGGGAATCAGGTAGTCGATGTGGGCATACCAGGACTGTGGCAACGGCCCGGTAGCCGGCGCCGGGTTGAGGATTACCGTCTTGTCCAGCTCACGTCCCCGTGCCAGCGCCCAGGCTACGGTGTCTGCAGGCACCTCAAGCTGGCAAATGAGCACATCAGCGCCTTGCAGCAACGCATCGTAGCGCTGCACCGCTTCCGGGCTTAGCAAGCCATTACTACCCGGAACCACAACGATCGCGTTCTGGCTTGCAGCATCCACCACAATCAGTGCCACGCCGCTGGATACACCGGCACATTCCCCTACCCCCTGGCAGTCGACCCCCTCCACCTCCAGAGCTTGGCGCAACTGTGGGCCGTAGGCGTCATCCCCTACGTTGCCGATCATCGCCACACTGGCACCGAGCCTGGCCACGGCCACCGCCTGATTGGCGCCCTTGCCACCCGGTACAGTAAAGAAGCGCTCACCGGGCAAGGTTTCCCCGCCGCGCAAGCGCTGAGCGCGCGCCACCAGGTCCATATTGAGGCTGCCGACCACTACAACCTTGGCATCCATGGGTATTTCCTTAACGGTAATCGTTGAACAGGTCCGGGCGCGGCCCGGTGGATTCGCGCAGCACGATACGAGGCGCGACAATTCGATGCTCGGCATTGCCCTGACGCGCAGTGGCGATACGCGATAGCAGCAATGCCGCCGCACTCTCGCCCAGCTCGCGAATCGACTGGCCGACCGTGGTCAGCGCCGGATAGACGTAGCGGCTAAGTTCGATATCGTCGAAGCCGATCACCGACAGTTCGCCGGGCACATTGATATTGCGTTCGGCCGCCGCACGCAGCACGCCGAAACCGATCATGTCGTTACTGGCAAAAATCGCCGTGGGGCGTTTGCCATCGAGCAGGCGCGCCGCTGCGGCATGCCCGCCGGGGCTGGTGAAGTCGCTATGGACGACACGACCATCAGCGACCTGAATGCCTGCTTCGGCCATCGCCCGTTGAAAACCGGCCAACCGTAGCTGGCCGACGCCGGTATCCACCGGCCCTGCGATTGTGGCGATATCGCGATGACCAAGCTCGAGCAGATGGCGGGTGGCAAGGTAGGCGCCGTGCTCGTGATCGATGCGCACCAAGTCAGCCTCCACGCCCTCCAGGGCGCGATCAACGATGACCATCGGGGTGCGCACGCAGCTCAGGCTTTCGAGCAGATCGCGGTCTTCACCCACCGAAGCCACTACCAAGCCATCAATGCGCTTTTCG
This sequence comes from Pseudomonas sp. SWRI51, assembly GCF_014268825.1. Lineage (NCBI taxonomy): Bacteria > Pseudomonadati > Pseudomonadota > Gammaproteobacteria > Pseudomonadales > Pseudomonadaceae > Pseudomonas > Pseudomonas sp. SWRI51. The sequence continues at coordinate 60,273 of NZ_JABWRG010000017.1, forward strand.
AGCAGCACACGCAGGTAGCTGCGCTGCTTTTGTGGATCGTCGTCGGAGTTACACAGGATCACGCAATAACCGTTACGCTCGCAGGCATCTTCGATGCCCCGGGCCAGCTCGGCGAAGTACGGGTTGACGCTGTTGGGCACCAGCAGGCCAATGGTGGCCGTGCTGCGCGCCTTCAGCGAGCGAGCCACGGCACTCGGCACGTAGTCCAGCTCGGCGATGGCCGCCTCGACCTTCAGCCGTACATGCTCGCTGACCGGTCGGGTCTTGTTCAGTACATGGGAAACGGTGGTATAGGAAATACCCGCCATTGCCGCAACATCTTTGATGGTTGCCATGGGTTCAGTTCCGCCGGTTCGCACGCCGGCTGCGGTAAGTGTCGAGCACCACGGCGATGACAATCACGGCCCCGGTGATAATACGTTTAGTTGGCTCCGAAGCGCCGATCTGGGCCAGCCCTGCGGCGAGCACCGAGATGATCAGCACGCCAAAGAAGGTGCTGATGACAGAGCCTCGCCCACCCATCAGGCTGGTGCCGCCGATCACCACCGCAGCGATGACCTGCAGCTCAAGGCCGGAACCTGCGTTGGGGTCGGCAGCTTCCAGGCGGGAAATCTGGAACAACGCCGCCAGGCCCGCCAGCAGCCCCATCATGGTGAAGACCAGGATCTTGTATGGGCGCGGGTCGATGCCAGCCAGGCGCACTGCCTCTTCGTTGGTGCCAATGCCGATCAGATAGCGACCGAACACGGTACGGGTCAGCACCAACTGCGCCAGCACGATCACCAGCAGGGCGATGATGAATGCAGGCGAAATGCCAAAGGCAATGGGGTTGGAGAACCAGGCGAACGCGTCGCCAATATAAGCGGTGCGTGAATCGGTGAACTGGTACGCAAGGCCCCTGGCCATTTCCAGCACACCAAGGGAAACGATAAACGAGGGAATGCGCCAGGCCACGGTAATACTGCCAGTGATGCTGCCGGCCAGCGCCGCTACCGCCATCCCCAGCAACGCGGCCGGCACTACGCTCCACCCCCAGCCCAGAATTGCCACGCTAACTGCCGATGCGGCCAACGCCAACACCGAGCCGACCGACAAATCAATGCCGCCGATAATCAGAATGAACGTCATGCCAACCGCCAGCACCATCAGGTCAGGTATCTGGTTGGCCAGGGTGCTAAAGGTTGCGTAAGACAGAAAATGGCTGCTGAGCAGCGAGAACAGCACGATCATTGCCAGCAAGGCGCCCGCCAGGCCCAGGTAGGTGCCCAGGCCCAGATAAGTGCCGCTGCGGCGAACGGGCTTGGCGCCGGAGGTGTCGAGAGGTGTGGTTTTCATGCATCCATCCTGGGAGCTGCGTCGTGCAGCAAAGCATCGCGTTTCTGGTAGCCGGCAAAGGCGGCAGCAAGCAGCTGGTCCTGGCTCCAATTGCCACGGTCGAAGGTGTCGATCAAGCACCCGGCGGACAGCACAGCGATACGATCACAGATCAGCATCAGTTCGCGCAGGTCGCTGGACACCACCACCAGGGCCTTGCCCTGGCGCGCCAGTTCAGCCAGCAGGCCGTAGATATCGAACTTGGCACCAACATCGATGCCACGGGTGGGCTCGTCAAACAGCAGCACCTGGCAGTCGCGCTCCAGCCACCGGCCAATCACCACTTTCTGCTGGTTGCCACCGGAAAGCTCCGATACTGCCTGTGCAGGGCTGGCACTGCGGATGCGCATGGCGTTGATCTGGCGCTCGGCCAGGCTGCGCTCGGCAGCGCTATCGAGCACACCGGCTCGCGAAACAGCACCGAGATTGCCCAAGGCGATATTGGCGCTTATCGACTGGGTCAACAGCAGGCCTTCGCCCTTGCGGTCTTCGGTTATCAGCGCGATGCCGGCCTTGACCGCGGCCCTTGGAGAATCGATGGTGACCGGCACGGGCGGCTGGCCGAGGGCGATCTGGCCACTGTCAGCCTGATCGGCACCGTAGATCAAGCGCAGCAACTCGGTGCGCCCAGCGCCAATCAGCCCGGAAACCCCGAAGATCTCCCCCGCCCTGACCTCGAACGACACCTCGCGCACCTTGTCGGCGCGGCTGAGCTTGTCGACTTTAAGCAGCGGCGCACCGATCTGCCGGCGGCCAAGGTCGATATGCTCGCCCAGCTCGCGACCAACCATCAGGTTGACCAACTCGTTGCTGCTGTAACGTGCGATGGGCTCGGCGCAGACCAGCTTGCCATCGCGCAGCACGGCAATGCGCTGGGCAACGCGCTGTAGCTCTTCGAGGCGGTGCGAAATATAGACAATGGCAACACCGCGCTGGCGTAACCGGTCGATCTGGGTAAACAGCAATTCGACTTCGCGCGCGGTCAGCATCGCGGTGGGCTCGTCGAAAATCAGCACGTGGCAGTCGCCGATAAGGTTACGGGCGATTTCGACCATCTGTTGATGGCCAATACCTAGCTCACCCACCGGGGTGTCAGGGTCTATGGCATCAAGACCAACCTGGGCCATGGCGGCCGTCGCCAACTGGCGCAAGCGCTTGTGGTTGATCCAGCCCAGCCGGCTGGGCAAATTGTCGAGAAACAGGTTTTGCGCAACGGTCAGGGTCGGGATCAGGTTGAGTTCCTGCATCACCATGCGCACGCCCAAACTTTCGGCCTCGGCGCGGCTGGCAGGCCCATAAGGCTGGCCACGGTAAAGCATGTGCCCGACAGTGGGCGTTTCCAGCCCACTGATCAGCTTGGACAGGGTCGACTTGCCGGCGCCGTTCTCTCCGGTCAGCGCCAGCACTTCACCACCGCGCAATTCGAGCGTGATATCACCGAGTACCGGCTGGGCATAGGTCTTGCCCAGGCCGGTAACACTCAGCACGGTTTCATGGGCCGACATGGCCACCTCTCTAAGGGTGCGAGTTACAGCGAATAATCTGGCCCGCCCCCAGAGGGGGCGGGCTTGGCGTCACTTGGTGATCAGCTTGACCGGCGTCTGGATCACGTTATCGGCGTTCACATCGGGCTTCTCGCCCTTGATCATCTTCAGGGCCGCCTGGATGCCAAACACAGCCTGCTGGCTTGCAGCCTGATCGAGGGTGGCGAGTACACGGCCATCGGCGAGCATTGGCTTGATGGCATTGATGTTGTCATAGCCAACCACCTGCACCTGGCCAGTCTTGCCGGCAGCACGCACGGCAGAAACCGCACCCAGTGCCATGCTGTCATTGCCGGCCAGCAGCGCCTTCAGGTCGGGGTACTCATTGAGCATCGAAGCGGCGACCGCATTGCCCTTGTCGATCTCCCAGTTACCAGACTGCACCGAGACGATTTTCATCTTCGCCTCTTCCATCGCGTCCTTGAAACCGGCGGTACGTTGCTGGGCGTTGGTGGTGGTGGACACGCCTTCGATGATGCCGACCTGGTCACCCGCCTTGAGCTTCTCCTTGGCCAGGTATTCACCCACCAAAGACGCACCCTTGCGGTTGTCTGGGCCTACGAAGGGCACGCTGATGCCCTTGCTCTTGAGCACATCAGGGTCGAGGCGGTTGTCGATGTTGACCACGGTAATACCCGCGTCCATGGCCTTCTTGATCACGGGCACCAATGCCTTGGAGTCAGCAGGCGCAATGACCAGCGCCTTGGCGCCGGTGGCGATCATCTGCTCGACGATGCGGATCTGATTGCCGGTGTCGGTTTCGTCCTTGATGCCGTTGGCGACCAGGTCGAAATCGTCAGGGTGTTCTTTCTGGTAGGCCTTGGCGCCGTCTTCCATGGTGCGGAAGAACTCATTGGCCAGCGACTTCATGACCAATGCAACCTTGGGTTTGTCTTCGGCATGGGCGCCAGCGATTGGCAACACCATCATCAGCGAAGAAAGTACGGCAACGACCAGGGGGCGACCGGGGAACGGCAGTTTCATGAAGTTGACTCCGAATGTTGTGTTTTTTATCGGATGCAAACGTTTGCGGTAACCCACTATGGAAACAGGCCCGGCATTTGTCAAATTTGCCTCGCCAGCGCGTTTCATCCTTTTTACCTGAGCGCTTCGGATTATGCGCAATGTATCCGAAAAACCGAACCGCTCTACTGTAGGTATTCGGAAAGCCGAACTGTAGGAAGTATCTGAGAAATACGCTAGGGAAATACTCTTCATGAATATCAACAAGTTAAAGGCAAAACACGACGAACGGCCGCCGGTGGTACGAAACCTGCCTCAGCTGGTGTGCGACACAGCAAACATCTCATTTGGAAGAGAGAAGAAGAAATGATCGATACCGCCCTGAAAACCTTCGCCCCGGCCACTCTGGCCCTGCTGCTGGCACTGCCAACCATGGCCAGCGCGAAGGAAGTTGCGCAACAACAGAAGCTGGCCAATGTGGTCATTCTCGCCACCGGCGGGACCATCGCCGGCGCAGGCGCCAGCGCCGCCAACAGCGCCACCTATCAGGCTGCCAAGCTGGGTGTCGACAAACTCATCGCCGGTGTGCCGGAGCTTGCCGATATCGCCAATGTTCGTGGCGAGCAGGTGATGCAGATCGCCTCTGAAAGCATCAGCAACGACGACCTGCTCAAGCTGGGCAAGCGCGTCGCGGAACTGGCCGAAAGCAAGGATGTAGACGGCATCGTCATCACTCACGGCACAGACACCCTGGAAGAGACCGCCTACTTCCTCAACCTGGTCGAGAAAACCGACAAGCCAATCGTGGTGGTGGGCTCGATGCGCCCTGGCACCGCAATGTCTGCTGACGGCATGCTCAACCTGTACAACGCCGTCGCCGTCGCCAGCGACAAGCAGTCGCGCGGCAAAGGCGTACTGGTAACGATGAACGACGAGATTCAGTCCGGCCGTGATGTCAGCAAAGCGGTCAACATCAAGACTGAAGCCTTCAAGAGCGCCTGGGGCCCAATGGGTATGGTCGTTGAAGGCAAATCCTACTGGTTCCGCCTGCCGGCCAAGCGCCACACCGCCAACTCGGAATTCGACATCAAGCAAATCTCCAGCCTGCCGCAAGTGGATATCGCCTACGGCTACGGCAACGTGACCGACACCGCCTACAAGGCTCTGGCCCAAGGCGGCGCCAAGGCTGTGATCCACGCCGGCACCGGCAACGGTTCGGTTTCGTCACGCGTCGTGCCTGCCCTGCAGGAACTGCGCAAGAATGGCGTACAGATCATTCGTTCGTCCCACGTCAACCAGGGTGGTTTCGTACTGCGCAACGCAGAACAACCTGATGACAAGAATGACTGGGTCGTCGCCCACGACCTGAACCCGCAAAAAGCACGAATCCTGGCAATGGTTGCAATGACCAAGACCCAGGACAGCAAGGAGCTGCAGCGCATTTTCTGGGAATACTGATAGCCCGCCCAGCCTCCTTTTGCGGGGAGGCTGGCCTCAGCACACGAAAAGCTTGGTTCCTGATATTGCGAAACGGGGCGCAGTCAAATACTGTACGCACATACAGCAAAAAAAGGACAACCCCGTGGCCAGCACTTCCGCCGCAACAACCGGCAACTATGAGCAGATGGCTCAGCGCATCCAGAAGATCATCAATAGCCCCACCGCCCAGCGCAGCCGCGCCGCATTGATCTTCAAGCTCGAACAAGAGTCGCCCGACGACTGGGCAACGTTGCTCGAAGAAATCGACGAAAACGACAATGTCACCCTCGCCCACCGCGACGATGGCGGCATCCAGATTTTCTGGACGGTCCCTCAGGAAGATTGAACGCGCTCAGGCCAAGGTCTGCAGGTAGGCACTTGCCTGCTGGTAACGCACCAGCCTGGCCAGGTCGGCCGGGCCCGGGCGAGCGATGCGGGTGATGTCACTGTTGTCGGCAAGGTCGGCCAGCTTGACCTCGCGCGCAAGCGGATCAACACCTAGGCGGACCACGAAAGCCTCATAGCTTTCGTCATGGCGGCGGCTCAGCGCCAGCAACGCGGCCAGGATTTTCAGCGGGAAGCCTTCGCGGGCCAGGTCTGAGAGGGTTAAAGAGGTGTCTTCCAGCACATCGTGCAATACGGCAACGATGCGCTGCTCAGGGGTGTGTACACGCGCCATCACCCGCAACGGGTGGAGAATATAGTCAGCCCCACCTTTATCGACCTGCCCTTCATGGGCTCGGGTCGCCACCGAAATGGCGCGTTCCAACGTTGCCATGAGGCCTCCCTTTAATCTCCATCCTCCCTCGCAAGCATAGCTGTGACCGCCGGATGGGGCTGTCTGTTCCGCTCTAATTCAGCGCTTGACCCCATGCTGGATGACAACCGAGTCAGTGCCCAGCTTGGCCATTACCTCAGCCTTGCGTGCCTCGGCTTCGGCACGGGTTGGATACGGGCCGACGAGCACCACAGGCTTGCCCTCGCGATACTCGACCCAGGAAGGGATGCCTTTTTCGATCAAGCGCGCCGTCATGTCGGTCAAGGCACCCATGTTCGGCCCCTGGATCACCTCAACGTCCCAGCCCTCTGGCGCAGGCTGGCCGGCGAGCTCGTCGGCGCGGCGTTGCAGATCAGCCCCGCCGCAGATTTCACGGATGCGCATGTTGTTGCCGGCATCGTCGATGAGGATTTCGTACTGGCCATCACGCTTGATAGCGACATAGCTGCGGTAGGCCTCGTATTGGCCGGCACTGTCCTTGCCGCGCACCTGACCACAGATGGAGCCAGCGGTGTCGAAGCGCACGTTAGCGAACTTGGCAGTCTTGGGATTGCTCAGGTGCTGGGCGACCTGGTTATGCACCCCTTCAACCTCGTTGTTGCAGCCCGCCAGAGCCAGCACTGCCATTACCACAGCCAGATTGCGCACGCGTGTACCTCCAGATTCGAAGGGGCGAAGTCTAACATGGCGAGGGATGGGATTCGGCGAGGGCGCGGCGATAGTGCAAGGCATGTGTTGCCAATTGTGGCTCTCCACGGCCTGGAGAGCAGAATGCAAAAAGGGCGACCCTTTCGGATCGCCCCTTCTGATATTTGGTAGGCACAATTGGACTCGAACCAACGACCCCCACCATGTCAAGGTGGTGCTCTAACCAACTGAGCTATGTGCCTGTCGTGTGGGGCGCATATTAGAGATCAAGCCCACACCTGTAAAGCGTTTTTTTCAAAAAAATCAAAACCTTTGCGACCTTGCAAATGCAAAAAGGGCGACCCTTTCGGATCGCCCCTTCTGATGTTTGGTAGGCACAATTGGACTCGAACCAACGACCCCCACCATGTCAAGGTGGTGCTCTAACCAACTGAGCTATGTGC